>JBFMGN010000376.1:0-4337 GCA_040752435.1 Spirochaetota bacterium | reverse complement strand
TTGAGCATATGTTCAGTGTGGAATTCGGCTGCGGCTATCCGGAACATAGGAAGGAGCCTCAGCGGGAAGCCCGGCGGACCTTGGAGACTATCTCGCAAATCACTCATAAAGCATTTGCAGAAATAATGGACTCCCTGCCGGAAGAAGTCGTTGTTCCGGCGCTTTCCTATCCGGGTATGGAAAAACTTATTGCCGTTGACGCAATTCAGGATACAGCATTGAAGAATGCTCTTGTGAAGTGGTACCGTTCTATATCATAATAAATCAGAGTAAAAATAATTTAATATAGGCAAGAAAGTGATGACTCCTAAAGAGATAGTATATGCACAAATTGCACACCGGCAAACTCACTATATCCCCTATGAGATTCTTTTAGAATCAGGCACAAGCGTCGTGGCACGTTTGAATGCGTATTTTGGCACACCGGCCTGGCAAAATGCATTGACACAGCACATAGTGCGTTTTAAAGCTATCGACGACGGCCTGGACTGGGAACTTATTACTGAAGAACCATTCACCGTTGACAAATACGGCTCCATTTGGCGTACTAACGTATGGCAACGCTATCTGGTTGAACCGGCACTCAAGTCACCGACTTTAGATGGGTACGAATGGCCGGAAACATCCGTGTTTTTCACACCTGAATGCCGTGCCAAGGTGCAGCAAATTCTAAACAATAGCACCGATGCCTTCACTGCCGCTGGATTTGACTTTGGTTTGTTCGAGCGCTCATGGACGCTCCGTGGCTTCGAAAACGGGCTGATGGACTCCGTCGCTGAGCCGGCATTCTTTCGCCAGTTGATCGATCGTATTTTTACTCAACAGATGGAAATTCTGGAGGAGCTTGTCACTTTACCAATAGATGGCATAATGTTCAGCGACGATTGGGGTGGGCAGCAAGGGATTTTACTCGGCCCGGAGCGCTGGCGTGCATATCTCAAAGAACCGATGCGCCGTATGTACCAGTTCGCCCACAGCCACGGCAAGACCGTGCTTCATCATACCTGTGGTAATGTTATCGATGTCATCCCTGATGCTATTGAAATCGGTCTTGATGTGCTTGAAAGCGTACAGCCGGAAGCAATGAATCCCTATGTTCTAAAACGTCGTTTTGGCGAACACCTTACATTCTGGGGCGGACTTGGTACGCAGCGTATGGTGCCCTTCGGCACGCCGGATGAACTGCGCGCCGAAATTAACTGCCTTTGCCGGGAGATGGGACGCGGTGGAGGGTACATCTTAGCGCCGGCAAAACCGTTACAAGATGACACGCCTACTGAAAATGGCGTCGTTATTGTCGAAGCTTTTCTAGAACAGGCCGAAACGCCGCTCAAACTATAGCAAGATGTATTGTATAAGTTCCGCCAGCATATTACTGTATATTCCACTATTTTTTCCCGATCAATACTTTATTACCCTGCATGCAGTGTCTTTGAAAAATCGTTTGCATCTTTTGCTTTTACCGAAAGGTTTCTGCCTGCCAGGTCAGATATTCCGGATACCTTAAGTCCGACCGGACAATATTTCATACATAAACTACATCATCCGGAATTCTCTTTTTTAATATTCTGCTGATTAAGATTTTCTGAAGCCCGGCCTGGTAATAGTCGAAAGTAGGAAATGCTGCTCTGTCGCCTGGCCAAATTTCGAATTGCTGTTGAAACTGGATAGGCTCTGTTCTATAATTAACCCCCATGGATAGGCTTACCCTTGATCCCGACAATCCCATTGTTGCCCTGGCGACTCCCTGGGGAACGAGCGCTATTTCCGTTATCAGGGCATCGGGACACGGCTCGATTGAAAAAACAGCACAGATTTTCTCATCCCCTTCACGCCTGCTTAATGCACCGGGTGGTACGATTATGCACGGAACATTGGTCGCCTTTGATACGGGTGGCGCGGTTGATGATGTCATTATAGCCGTATACAGGTCTCCCAAAAGTTATACCGGCCAGGATAGTGTGGAGGTTTTTGCCCATGGCAGTCTGCCTGGGATTCAGCGCATACTTATGCTGTTCAAGAGTGTCGGGTTCAGGGATGCAGCTCCGGGTGAGTTCACATTGCGGGCCTTTCTCAATAAGAAGATGGATTTGACCCGGGCAGAGGCCGTCAGGGAAATTGTAGCGGCGAAAACGGAACAGGCCCATTCTCTCGCGCTCCATAGACTTAATGGCGCGGTTGAAGCCCGTATCAGAGAGAACAAGCAGAAGCTCCTGCAGATAATGGCGGAGCTTGAAATTCAGCTCGATTATCCTGAAGACGAGGTAGATTATCCCGTGACCAGGCCTCCGCTTGAGTCGATCGATGGTGTGATAAAAGATATTAAGGCATTACTGGAGACCTATCGACTCGGTCGGATTTATCAGGAGGGTATTCGGGTGGCCCTGGCAGGCCGTACCAACGCGGGTAAATCTTCTATCTTTAATATATTTTTACGAGAGGACAGGTCCATCGTTTCTGAGGTACATGGGACCACCAGAGATTATATCGAGTCCTGGATAAGCATAGAGGGAGTCCCCGTCAGCTTGTATGATACTGCGGGTTTAAGAAAATCCGATAATCCGGTGGAAAGGGAGGGGGTACGCCGGGCCGAACGTGTTATCGAAAATGCCCATATAATTCTTTATGTAGTGGATTCTGTCATCGGTATTCTCAAAGAGGATGAAGAATTTTTTGCCGACCGGGATTGCCTTAAACTCTGGAATAAGATCGATATTTCGCGAAATCCGCCGCCGGAAGGGTTTATTCCTCTAAGTGCATTGACAGGCGAGGGGTTTTTGTCACTTGAAAAGGAGATTCTGCAGATAGCAACGTCAGGACGGAGTATCTTAACCGGTGAGGTCGTTATAGACTCAGACCGCCAGCGGGATCTTCTAAAACGCGGCGTTGATGCTCTCGAAAATGTTAAACAGGCTATGGGCGAATGTTTGCCCCTGGATGTTATTTCCCTGGATTTGAAAGATGCGCTGGATGCTCTCGGCGAATTAACGGGAGAAATTACGACTGCCGACATACTGAATGAGATATTTTCACGTTTTTGTGTGGGAAAATAAATTGTGCATTAGGAGCTGCCGGAGGAGCTTAAATCCCCTAAGTAAACGTAAGACATGGATTTTGATGCAATTGTAATCGGTGGAGGACATGCCGGTATTGAAGCCGCGTTAGCCCTTGCACGCCTTCACTTTAAAACGTTACTCATTACCCAGAGCCTGGATACCATAGGCCGAATGTCCTGTAACCCGGCGATAGGCGGGTTGTCAAAGGGAAATATCGTACGAGAGATCGACGCCCTCGGCGGAGAGATGGGAAAGCTGATAGATGCAACCATGATTCAGTTCAGAATGCTGAACAGAAGCCGGGGGCCGGCTGTTCAGGCGCCGAGAGCACAGGCTGACAAGGCGGCTTACAGCCGGCTTGCCACCTTTACTTTGGAAGGGCAAAAAGATCTAGATCTGTTTCAGGACACAGTCACAGATTTTCTCCTGGATAGTTCAGGTGGAAAAATCCAGGGTGTAAAAACTCAACGGGACAGACTCTTCACGTCAAGGGTTGTAGTATTGACAACCGGTACCTTTATGGAAGGTACTATTTTCATCGGCGAGTATACCACCCCTTCCGGCCGCCTGGGGGAACCTGCGGCTGTAGGACTCGGTGTGAATCTGCGGAAAATCGGTTTCTCTGTCGGCCGGCTGAAAACCGGTACCCCCGCCCGGGCAGCCAGGTGGTCGCTGGATTTCGATAAAATGGAGAAACAACCGGGCGACGCCGGGATTGTCCCTTTTTCCTTTTTTCACGACACTGTGGACCGTCCGAACATCTCCTGCTATATAACCTATACCAACGAAAGGACCCATGCAATAATTCGGGAAAATATCCATCGTTCACCCTTGTATGGCGGTAAAATCAAAGGCCGCGGACCCCGCTATTGCCCTTCAATCGAGGACAAGGTTGTACGGTTCCCGGACAGAATACGCCACCAGATTTTTGTTGAACCCGAAGGGCTGGATAGCGAGGAAATGTATTTAAATGGTGTTTCTTCCTCCCTGCCGGAAGAGGTACAGGAGCAGTTCCTCCGCACGATACCGGGATTTGAGCACATTGCAATCATGCGGCCCGGATATGCCGTTGAATACGATTTTCTCGATCCGTTACAGTTGTATCCGAGCCTGGAAACCAAGCGGATAAAGGGCCTGTTTGTGGCCGGGCAGACAAATGGCACGTCCGGTTATGAAGAAGCCGCGTGCCAGGGGCTCATGGCAGGTATTAACGCAGCCTTATTGCTGCAGTCAAAGGAGCCTCTTGTGCTGACAAGGTCCGAGGCTTATACCGGGGTTCTT
>JBFMGN010000375.1:0-4338 GCA_040752435.1 Spirochaetota bacterium | reverse complement strand
CTTGGGAAGAACCATCTGCCCGCGTTCATCTATGCTGACTAACGATTCAACCTTGCAGCAGTTGATTCCCATACCCTGCAAGACATCGGCTGATTCATTTTTCGCTTACGCTCCAGTTAGCAATACAAATTTGGGCCCATTAAACCAGGGAGAAAAGGCGGAAAGCACGTACCGAACGGCATCGGGTTCCACCGCTAGAGTGAGGTACGTGAATTTCCGCCTTATTTGTTATTGCATGGCGTGCCAAATTGAGAATTGCTGCTGCGCCTTTTTTCCCTTGCACTTCGCTGTTAGTTTTGATATCATTTATAAACAGAGGCAGAGCTCAGATGGAATGAGCCGATCTGACTCATGCCTGCCTTAAAGGAGGAATTCAAATGAGATATATTATTCTTTTGGGTTTCTCGCTCCTGTTTTTCTTGACAGCTTCCTGCTATATTGGGGAGCCGGGATCAGACCGGGCTTCCGATGCGGCTTTGGTTACGCTCTATTTCGGCAGCCCCGGAACCGGTATCCATGCAGCCACTCTGACAAGGGCGGTCACGAAAGCGGTCCCCTCCGATGCAGCCAGTGTCAAACTTACAGTAACAGCCCCGGACATGGACACTATCGAGCAAACGGTGGAGGTCAGTACGAGCGACACTGTAACAGTTAAGGTCAAAAAAGGTACCGCCCGGACATTCAAGATCGAAGCCTTCGATTCCGCCGGGACTCTGCTCTATACTGGATCGCACACGCAGGATCTTGCCGATGATACCGTCACCATCGCTATCACTGCGGCCTACGTCGGTCCGCCGGTATACAGGTATTTCGCCTACCTGTCTTCCTGGTCCGGTAACACGATTACCGTGGCGGAAATTAACACCGCCACCGGTGCATTAACGCCCGGCACACCGATGACGCATTCCAATGAACCGCATTGTGTCGGCGTTGATCCCAGCGGGCAGTATGCCTACATCGGATACGGACTCCAGGCAGTCACAACCATTACTAACGCCACGGTAGACAAAGATACCGGCAGTCTTACCATGGGAACCACCACGGCAACCGGGCCGAAGCCGGTTTTCGTCGCAGTCCATCCTAACGGTAAATGGGCTTATGTTGCCAGTTATAATGATCCTCCTGGTCTTGGTGATGTACGCGTCCACCCGATCACTAACGGGATACTGCAAGTGAGCACTCAAACCTTCACTGCAAGCGGTACTTTGGAATCGCCCCATGCCATTGCTATTCATCCTAACGGGAATTACCTCTATATAGCGGACTACAACAACGACGATACCGTAACCAATAATTCACAAATTCGGGTATGCAGTATAAACCAGACTGACGGCAGTCTGACCCTTGTCCAAAACTGGATAAGTGGCACCCACTCAAATCCCAATGATGAGGTTCCAACAGTTGCGGTTCATCCCAATGGTAAATTCTTGTACGGGACTTATATTGATCCGGGCCTATCAGCTACATGTTTCCACATATTTACAATAGATCAGAGCAATTTCCAAATTACAAGTGAAACAGAACCATTCAATGCCGCATTACCAATAACTTACGAATCGGTAGCCGTCGAGCCATTAGGCAAGTTCCTCTACCTGGTGTATTCAACAACGGGTTCGGAAAAAGTGGAGATCTACTCCATCGACCAGACTACAGGCGCGGTAACTTATGTTAGTCCTCTCTCACCCGGGTCGGCGTTCCACACTGTAAATATTGGCAGGACAACGGTCAAGGCGCCCGCCACCCAATAGATTCCAGGCCGGATTCCCCGCTAGTTCCTCTTTAATTGCATATATTAATGCTTCTCTCCTTCGCCATCAGTGAGAATGCATCATCCTGGCTTGTATCCAGCACAATCCGAAATGTCTCCAATTCCCGGCGCCCAAATCGGACCCGAGAATCTCCGGCTGTCTCCATTTGTTTATAGGCGAAATGGCTTATAACGTTCCCAGCATATACGACGTTGCGACCGAAGGGAGCAATGTCCCGTCCCGAAGGGCAGGGCGAATACACCAGCGTATATGCTAAAGTTATGTGCTGTTCGGCTAAGATGGGCTTTAGCACTAGACCATTCATCTCCCAATTATATCCCTGATTTTTTCATCATATGAAGCGCCTCATTAGATCCCAATTTAATATGATCGCGGGAAGTCGGGGTATCAATTTAACCATTGTTCCCAATCGCCCTAAATGCGTTCCCATACTCAGCTTCCATAAATCTATCCCATTGAAAACCTCAAATGCCTTACCTATTTCAAGAGTGGAGAGACTGGCGTAAGCGCTAAAGGTTTTGTATTGGCTCTCAAGCCCTTTAACGTAAGGATGCTTTAACCATTGGTTATAGCGTATAAGATTTGTGGCTGAGATGTCCCCTTTTCTAATAGATGAGGCTCCGACCTCGGCCGCTAATCTGGCAAAAACCATCGCAGGGGCACTTAACATCTCTCCGCCTGCCACAACTGCATCGCCAACCCCGATGAACCCATCGCTCACAGTCGTGTGCGGAAGCGCTCTAACAGTCAATCTGCAGCCTGTCTTTTTGTTGATGATAGCTCCCCTGCAAAGCTCTTTTACACGAGGATCTGTTTCCATAAAGCGATTTAAATAATCCGTGATGGGCTTTTCATTATGATATTTACCATCAGCACTAAAGATGGCAACATAGATTTGGCCTTGCTGCCTGTTTTGTGGAGCAAAACCGCCCATTATTCTTGGAGCTCCGATATATTTGTCGTCCATAATATAAAGCGTATTGGTGGCCTGGTGAGGTTCTAATTTCAAGCCCGTGAGATAATACGCAACTATATAAGCAAAGAAAACGTCTTTATTTACTTGTAAACCAGCTTCCTCACATAATTTGCCAGCGATTCCTTCTGCTGAAATCACTAAGGATGATTTAAATTCTCTATTGCCTACTTTCACACCTGTCACATATCCGTTTTCTTTTATTAGACCCGTTACCCTTTGGCCATAGGCAAGAGTTGCCCCAGCCACCTCGGCCTGTTTAGCCAAAATCTTTAACAGCTCACTTTTGTCTATGACAGGAGCGAGCATTCCCTTAGGGAGATAATAACCAAACCGGGCATTATTGGGCCCAATGAATTCGCTACTTCGGCTTGCCCCAATTATTATCCTGTTCGGCAGTAGAAAGTCTGTTTCCAATATTTTTATCCCCATAGGCTCTTTTTCCAGAGTGACCAATTTGGGAATGGGCCATATAGCTCCACCTTCTGGATGCGAAAGCTTACCTTTATGAGGTAGTTTTTCAAAAAGTAATGTCCTGCAACCTTCTTTAGTAGCGAAATAGGCTGCCGTTAGCCCTGCAGGACCACCTCCGATGACTATAACATCATAGTAATCGGATCTTGAGATTGTCTGAGTTTTAGGATTTCTCGTGTTCATATTTTGTCTCCAAACTTGCTTGTCAATTTAACCCACCGTTAAGCCGAATTGCACATAATGGTTTCGGCTATGCGAAGTCTGCGGAACGTCAGCAGAGCAAATTTGAGCGAAGCCAGGAAGTGGCTGAGCCGTATAGCCAGTATTAGGCGAAGTGGCAGGCATACTATCTATGAACTATCCGAGAAATAACATGCAAAACCCTAAAAATATAAATACACCTGAGGCGCTGAGAACTAATGATCTCCACCTGCTTATCCTTGCTTGCTTATGAATAAACTCCATAGGATAAGCAACAGCGACGGCAGCGTATATTGAATATATAAAACAATTTTATACCTCCCTCAATTGCTAAACTTTCGGTAATAAATCCCAAGATTCCAATGGTATTCCATGTAAAAATGAAAAAGATAACTGTCTTTGCAACATCTATCTTATCGAGCCGCATAAGTTTGGCAATAAGATAAATCACTCCTCCGAACAGAAGAAAATCGGCTGCCTGTACAACTGGGAAGAGGAATATTTGATAAAAATCGTATTGATGATCTGGTATCTTCAGAATACGACCAAGAAAATGAGAGAAGGCTGGAGCATTAGATATATAAGAAACTATATATGAAATTTCAAAAAGTATTGTGAAGATTACGAGAGGTATAATGCTGTAAAGATACGAAGCATCTTTAATAAAGAAACCAAGGACTGATTTGGGCTTGTAAAATGCCATTGCCTTGTAACTTAAATTTTTTCCAAGTATATAATCTTTCACGGTAATCACTCCTTGCTGTTTCAAATTTCGTTTGCCATTTCGCCTAACTAGCTTATGATAAAAGTAGTTGATATTTTGGTGCATAGATGGTTTCATCCTTTTAGACTTCTAAAAGGATAGATGGTCGTACCGCGAAACTGGGACACTAAGAGCCCGTACTAACGAATGACGGCCAT
>JBFMGN010000374.1:0-4348 GCA_040752435.1 Spirochaetota bacterium | reverse complement strand
ATCTCCTCTCTGCTTTACATATTTTTGATTTTCTGATAGGATGCGTGATCCTCAAAAAGATTAAGAAAAGATATAAATTTTAAATAGGTAGGGGAAAAATGGCTCGAAGATGTGAACTGTGTGGAAAGAGTACTCAGAGAGGAAATAATGTAAGCCACGCTCATAATAAAACGCGACGAGTATGGAAACCGAATCTCATTAAGGTAAAAACCATGGTGGGAAAGACAAAAAAAACTATTAAGATCTGTACCCGTTGTTTACGAAGCGGAAAAGTCGTAAAAGTTTAATGTCTTTTATTACAGCTCAACAGAAAGTCCGTCCCAGGCGGGCTGAATATTTCCAGGGAGTTCTTTGGAGAGGGTTTCATGCTCCACATTATGGCAGAGATGAGTGAGATAGGTCATGGCAGGTTTAAGTACGTTGGCCGTCTCAATGGCCTGGGAAATACTGAAATGTGTTTCGTGGGGTTTAATCCGCAATGCTCCTATAAGAAGCACATCCAGATCCTTCAAAAGTACCAGGCTTGATTCCGGAATAAAACTGCAATCGGTGAGATACGCCGCGTTTCCGAAGCGGAAGCCGAGAATATCAAGTATTCCGTGCTTTATCGGTATCGGAGTTACCTTTATCGAACCAATAATTACGGTAGAGCCTGTAAGCTCATGCAGCTCAATTTTAGGCTTTCCGCCGCCCCGTTGAGTTTCTTTAAAAACATAGTCAAAGCGAAACTTCAATTCCTCCAGGGTTCGCTGATTTCCATAAACCGGGATAGTAATATTTTTCGATATCGGGCGAATATCATCGAGCCCATGCAGATGGTCGGCATGGGCATGGGTAAAGAAGATGGCATCCAAAGTAGACAAACCCTCACGGATTGCCTGTGTTCGGAAATCAGTGGATGTATCCACCAGTACGGATGTATTCTCGTTTCGGACCCAAATTGATGCCCTGGTGCGGTTATTTTTCGGATTGGTGGATGTACAGACAGGACAATTACATCCAATTACTGGGACTCCATGTGAAGTCCCTGATCCGAGAAAAGTGATTTTCATCATCGATTTATCACCATATTATTGCAGATAATTTATATTTTTAATAGAAAGATCAAGTAGTTTCAACCTTACCGACCCACCTAAAGTTAATTATCGCACCGATATGAAATCCTCGTTATTATTTGTGGACTTTGCTGCCGAAATATGCTATTCCTTTAAAAACCTTCGCAGCATGCTATACCATTAAAAGATATTCGCATTTTGCGAATAACTATAATAAAGTCCGACAAGGGCGACAGCCAATGTCGGGCTATTCCTTTAGAGGCGTTCTTCAATGACAGGCTAAAAAACGATGAAAACAGCTATTGCGTGCGCCTCCGGCTCTTTTCGGGGAGTCTTTGTACACGGTGTACTGAATGCCTTCGAGGAAAATTCATTTTATGGAGATGGATATGCGGCCGCATCCTCTTCAGTGATTCCGGCTGCTTTTGCGGCAATCCGGCAGCTATCTTATCTTAGGGGTTCGGAGTATTGGAAAAAAGCATTTGCCGGCTACGAAGCGCACAACTTCAATATTAGTGAAGCCATCCTTCAGGGGATAGAAATAGTTAGTCCGGTACTTCAAGAAAATCTTTTCACGCCTAAGGCGGCGAGTTTTTCCGTCGTCGTGAGTGCTGTAATTACTCCAGAAGCTGCGGAGCAGACACAAGGAGAAGGCGCACGGCGATTGGGGCAAAAGCTGATAATATCCACTAGAAAAAAAGATCGCAGTTGGGCGAATAACCACCTTAGAGCGGCTCTTTTTGATACTAAATCGAGGAATCCTGATTATCGGCTAACACAAAATAATTTAAAAGCCATTTTCTATGCTACAACCCGTATGTTACATGCATGGAAAATGCCGGCCTGGATCAACGGACGTCCGTATATCGATGCTTCATATACTTGCTCTTGCCCTGCGATAGAACTTGCCCAACGCGGTTATGAAAGAATACTAGCAATTGTACCGGAGCCTGGAACAATATACCGAGATATATTTCAGGCAGAACCGATACCTGATTCTTATAATGGAGTTCCGATTTATAAAATACAACCGGAATGGAGTTTAGGAGAAATGGGGGTTGATTATTTATCGGCTACTGAAGAGGGGTTTGAAAAGGCTTATAAACTTGGCAGAGAAAAGGGTAAAGAGCTTATAGATAAACTTGAAAAAAATACAATATGAAGGCTTAATCTCAAGCACACTAAAAGGCTCATTCCAATTGAATGGAAAGATACCCTGAGAAGAACTTAATAAAGTGGGTTGAAAAAGTTTTAAATTAATAATAGGATAATTGATGATATGAAAACATATGACCCTATTAAAGTATACGATGCCCGTTGGGAAACGGATGAATTTTCTGAAAATGAAATTCAGAGACTTTTCGAAGCATCCTTAATATACGGAAGAGAACTCGGAGTCGATACAATTACAATAACCAGGGACGGACGGCTTGGTTGCGCCCGCGTTATGGAGATTGGGCTTGAAACTGCCCGCAAGGCAGGCTTCAGGGTATATTGCTGTACCGATCCTATCAGCACCCCGCAAAGTTATTTCACGGCCTTATGGGTGACCAGGGAACATCCGCAGACTTTTGGGTTTACCATTACCGCATCCCATAACCCGGCTAAGTATGTCGGTCTTAAGTTCACGGTACCGGTTGTACAGGCGATCGGGCTTGACTGCGGGCCTTTGGGGGGCTTAAGAAGAATACGCGAGATTTATCACAGCCGAGAAAAATTGCCGGCAGCCGGGAACAGTTCACTGAACCTTGTTAATCTGACCGATGAATATATCCGTTTTTCCATGCATGCCGCAGGGATTGGGAAAGGCAGCCTTAATCATATAAAACTTGTTCTGGATTCCTTCAATGGTTCCGCCGGCTCGGAATTGTACCGAACGTTGATGGCAGCCGGTGTTGAGGTATATCCTCTAAAGCTGGTGCCCGACGGCTATTTCCCTGCCGGATCGCCTAATCCGACCAGTATCGGCAAAATGAATGATGCTCTGCGATACGCGGCTGAACTGGAGGGCGCTTTAGTTATTGGCGTTGACGGTGACGGCGACCGAATCGTATTCGTGGATGGAAAAGGTATTTTAAACGCGGGTTTTGCAGCAATTCCTGTTATCAAATCTTTTGTCTCTTGCTCCTCGTCAGAGCCTTGTACCGCCCTGTACGGCTCTGCATTCGGAACATCCTGTTCCTCAGCCGCTTCGGCGAACCGGGTGCTATATGATCCCAAGGTGAACCCCCTTGCTCTGGCGGAATGGGGAAAGCTGAACCTTCACCCTGTTCTATTCCGAAACGGCCATTCCCAGATAAAAGATTACATGCAGCAAATTAATGCCTGCATGGCCGCCGAAGAATCGGGACATTATTACCATCGTATGTCGTTAGATGGTTTAACTATAAACGCTGAGAATTCCCTATTGACTATTTTGCTGTTTCTTAAAGTTGTGACCGTCGCTCCCGGCTTTATGGATAATCTTTTTGAAATGCAGAGCCGTGTTTTTTCAACCGGGGAAATCAATTATCAATTTGAGAATGATGATATCCGGGACCGAGCCCTTAATGCGATTCTTAAATCCTATAAAGATGATAATGTCTCTATCATCACAGCTACTGAAGACGGCATCGATTTGCAGGGCACTCAGTTCAGCAAAGGTGTTTCCATTAAACCGGGGAACGTGACGGTTGCAAAGGGATGGTACAGCGGTTACATCCGCCCCGCAACCAATGAAAAGGGCGTTGTCAGGCTTTTCCTGTCAACGGGTGATAGTGAACAGAGGAAAATCCTGGAAGGAAATGCACGCCTGTTAATGGAGAAAACGTTTGGCGGTAAACCGATAGATTAAAAAGTGAAGATTTTGAAATAATTAAACCGACGAAATAATACGACACTGAATTATAGGATCACAAGATGCGAAGACTAGAGTAAAAATTTTTCCCCGATTATAGGTTGTATCGTTCTTTGAGGATGTCCGGCGAACTCGTTCACTTGGGTTACGAAGTTGATATAATCGTCCAGCTTATATTCCTTTTCAATGCGGCTGCGATTTTCTACAAGTACTTGAAAATCCTTTGTAAGATCTATATTATTTTCTTTTCGGTTCATAGCGCTTTTTCAAATTTTCAAAAATGTCATCCTTATGAAAGAGAGAAAAGTATTCGGCCATCCTGTCCCAGTCTAATGTACCTGGAAATTGTTTGATCAGCAGCGTAATATCCGCCAGTTCAAGCTCCAAGCGGTCTTTATTGTTTGCCAGGGACTGAACCTTAAGCCCGATGATATCCTCCGGCAGCAATACAGGAATT
>JBFMGN010000373.1:0-4354 GCA_040752435.1 Spirochaetota bacterium | reverse complement strand
GAGCGGTACCACGGTCGACAGTAACAGGGCGGCCGCTAAAGCCAAAACCCTGGAAGCTTTCCAGATTGCCGTTACAAGTATCAAGGGGAGCCCGATCACACAAAAGTGCGATGAAACTATCTTATGCTCCGGTGGGTTCGATACGGGCGGCTCGGATACCTTCCATTACACAACCCGGCTGGCCGTCTCCGTCTGGCTTGCCCTGGAGATAGGGGCCTTGAGGTACCCGGATAAGCGTGATTGGAGTCTACTGCGCGAACGTCTGTTTTCCCTGCCGGCCAGAATGGCCGATATTTTCCCCCAGGTAAGCGAACGTGCCCGCCTAATTGCCGGCCGTTATAAAAATTTGCGAAGTGTCCTGATTGTAGGCGGCGGGGCAAATGAGGGTACAGCCGAAGAGATTGCCCTGAAATATGATGAAATGTGCCACATTCCGGCGAAAGGGATGTGCCCGGCCAGGCATATTCATGGGGCCTTGGGGCTGACTGATTATGAAATCCTTACTATAGTTATCGCCCCCCTGGAAGATCCGGGATATGAAGCATTACGGGATATTGCGCAGGTAACGATGATGCTCAAGTCACCATCAATAGGAATTATCAGCGAAAAAGATGTACGGGTGGCAGAGCAGGTGGATGATGTTTTCCGGCTTCCGGAAACAGAGCCGATTCTATTCTCCATACTATCAATCCTGCCCGGACAGTTGCTTCCCTATTTCAGTGCTGTGGCGATAGGAGATATAAACCCGGATTGCCAAAGGGCAAATATCCCCCGTTATGCCAAAGTCTGGAACTGGTTGTTCCCGAAAGAGACCCATTGAAACATAATTATCAATATGTCTGCCCAGTTCCTTTTTTGAAAGGAGAGAGGAGCATCATGAAGTATGATATTTCTGTTATCGGCCCTTTAAATATTGATATCCTTCTGACAGGGGATACCCCGCCGGATTGGGAATCCCTTGCGACCTTGGAAAGCCAAGCTGAAATAGAAATCACCGCCGCAGGTTCTGCAGGCTACATCGTGGAGGACATGGCGAAATTGGGTGCCAAGGTGAGTGTGTGCGGGTGTGTGGGAGGTGATTTTTTTGGGTCGTTTATTATAGAACATTTAAAAGCCGGCGGGGTGCACACAGACCGGATAAAGATAGTAAAAGACCGGTCGAGTGGGGTCGGGATATATGTTCTGGTTTTCGGCAGCCGGAAACGCCCCCTTTTTTATCGCGTTCCGGCTCATGATCCATGGCCGCGGAGCTTCCTGGATGAAGAAAAAGAGGCGCTTTTAGATACGGACATCCTCCATAACGGAGGTTATCTGCACTTCAGGCAAATGTATCATGGAGAAACCGTAGGTCTTTACAGGGAAGCACAGAAACGCGGCATTATCACATCGCTGGATCCACAATTTCCACTTTTTAAAGCCGACCCGCCGTGGATAAGTTTTTTAGAAGACATACTGCCTTATGTCAGGCTCTTTTTCTGTGACGAACATGAAGCCTGTAACATTACGGCGAAGAATGAGATTGAATCAGCCGCAGAGGATTTGCTTACGCGGGGGCTTGAAATGGTTGTTATAAAACAAGGCTCTGAAGGTTCCGATATCTTTCGGAAAGGCTGGCGATATCATCAGCAGGCGATAGAACTCGGCCAGGTAGTAGACACTATTGGCGCGGGGGATGCATATGACGCCGCGTTTCTGATTGGAATACTGGAAAAATGGCCGCTTGAAAAATGCGCCCTCTTTGCGAGTACGGCGGCAGGTCTGACTGTTACGGGTGTGGGAGGCTCGCAGGCGATGCCTGACCGGAAAAAAGTTGGGGAACTGATGCTTAAAGATATTTCTTAACCATTTCCTCTGAAATGTGGTTATGCCCGGCTATTTCACCGTACAACCTGCCGCTATCCTTCATACGTCTTTGGAAAGTGTGCGAATCAAAACCGGCCAATTCATATCCGTTCTATCCTCTTCGCTGAAACAATCTGAAAAAGGCTGTTTCTTGCGGGCGTCGATTTTTATATAATGGTAATAGTTAACGCCGAGGAAATCGGCGCTCGCTTTTAATCCGGGCACATATCGATTCTCCTGCCCGGGAAGCTCAATCTCTCCGGTTTTCACTGCTTTCAGATATACGCCGTTCCAGAGATGATCAACCAGCTCGGTAAGGAGGGTGTCCAGGCGCGATTCGATTCTGAAAGGGTAAAAAATGGTTGAGGCATTGACAAGTCCGACGCGCTCATCATCTCCCACTGTTTTCTTTATTTCGCAGTACGCCCCGGCGTGGGCTTCCAAAACATTATTCGTCGCCTCAAGAACCTCAAAAAAATTAGTATGTCCCGGCGGGAAGGTTCCCCTCCAATACCCATTGACGATCAATACCTGCGGCTCATTGAATGTCATCCATCGTGATACCCTATTTCCGAAAGACCGGGCGATTTTGCCCACATAACGGACAAAGAAGTTTATAGAGTCTTTATTCAAGAACCCCCCCATATCGGTAAACCATTTAGGACTGGTAAAGTGATGAAGGGTCACAAAGGGCGCCAAACCCCTCGTATTAAGAGCATCCAGTACCCTGCTATAATGATCGATTTCTTTTTGATTAAAGCGGCCCGCTTCAGGCTCGACCCTGCTCCATTCAATAGAAAAACGGTGGGCATTATTGCACATTGATTTAGCCAGGTCAAAATCGGCTTCATAAAGTTCATAGTGATTACATGCCTTCCCGGATTTATCGTTATTCTTTATATTCCCTTCAATTTGTTCGAACTCGTACCAGTCGTTGAAAGTATTTCCTCCCTCCACCTGATGGGACGAGGTGGCAGTTCCCCAGATAAAATCTGCGGGAAAGGAGTAATCTCGTACCCGGCTTATGTCTTCTTTTGTTTCCAAAGCCCCTCTGGATTATTATCAGAATAAGAAATTGTTGGTAACGATCCCATAAATCGTTACATCAGCAAATCGGATTATTGTAAATACTTTTTAATAAATAATCAATTTATTGAGAAAAAATTACTTGAAAATAAAAAATATTTGACAAACAGGAAAAACCATGCTAAAATAATGTTAACGTTCCCACAAAAAGGAAACATCAAGTAATTTATATATTTAAGGAAAAGATGGAAAAATTATTTATCAATTTACGGATTCAAACCGGATATTCACGCCGGTTAAAAAAATAATTGTTAAGGAGGATAGCTTATGTTCAAATGGAAAAATCTTACGGTACTGATTTTTATGTTTGTTTTGATTCTTACTGTAGGAGATCTGTGGGCGGGGGGACAGAAAGAATCTTCCCCCGCTGAAACGAAGGTAAAGATCGAATGGTGGACTGTCAGCGGGGGTGATGATGCCGCCATCGAATGGTTGAATCGGGTTAAAGACGGCTTTACTAAAGAAAATCCTAAGATTGAAGTTGTCCGGATCGACATGCAGGACGAAGATTTCAAAGTCGGCCTTAAATCTGCAATGGCGGCAGGCATTCCCCCGGCATTATGGCATTCCTGGGGCGGAGGAGTCCTCAAAGCGTATGTCAATGAAGAACAAGTCGCCGATTCAACCTGGCTGATCAAGAAACTCGGTAAAAAGGTTCCCCTGGGGGCGCTTTCTACAAGCACCTGGGACGGGAAAAACTACGGCCTTCCCTACACCTCCTGGGCGGGCTACTTTTTTATTAATCGGGATCTTTTTAGCAAAGCAGGGGTTAAGATCCCGGATGTGACGAAAGACGAAACCTGGAGCTGGGATGAATTCATGGCTGCCATTGAGACCTTTAAGAAAAACGGCATAACTCCTATCGCCTGCGGCGGCCAGGAGAAATGGGAGCTCTCCTTCTATTATATGTATCTGGTTGACAGGATGGGGGGATCAGAGCTCTTTACCAAAGCCTTAAACGGCGAACCCGGTTATAGTTTTAATGACCCGGCCTTCATCGAAGCTGAAAATAAGATACTTGCATTGGTAAAAGCCAATGCTTTCCAGAGCGGTTTCCTCGGGGCGGGATACAATGATGGGCAAAGGTATTTTTTCTCGCAAAAAGCCGCTATGTATCTTAATGGACCATGGATAATCGGCGCACTGCGCAAGACGGACCCGAATTTCCCCCTGGACTTCATTCGTTTTCCCGTAGTCAAAGGAGCCAAGGGCGACCCGCATATGATCCTGGGTGCCCCACAGACAATCTACTGTGTTTCGGAAAAGATGACGGATGAACAGAAAGGGGCTGCCAGGCAGTTGCAGGAATACCTGGCTCAGGATAAGGTGATTCTTGACTTTGTAAAGACTGTAAAGGATCTAATTATCTTCGATGTACCTCTTTCACCGGAGGCCTACGATCCCATCAATGCCAGGATTATTAAGG
>JBFMGN010000372.1:0-4358 GCA_040752435.1 Spirochaetota bacterium | reverse complement strand
CGTGAACTTGCCGTTTTTTACGGTAAGCATTTCCAGCGAGTTCATATCAAGACCATTATGATCCTCTTTGGAAAAATTAAACACACCTCCGGTGCCGGGGAAACCCGTAAGGTTTTCAATAGCGTCCCTGACCTTCGCCTTATCGATACTACCCGCGGTCTCTATCGCTTTAACGATAATCATGAGAGCATCGTAAGCGTGACCCCCGAAGGTGCTGACTTCTTCATTGTATTTGGATTCATAATCATTTTTATATTTTACGAGAAGGGCTTTCTGGGGATGACTGGCTGGAAGTTCCTCGGCTATTAATAACCGTCCGCACGGGAAGATAATTCCTTCGGCCGCCTCTCCGGCCGCCTCAACATATTTTATATTACCGAACCCGTGGCTCTGGAAAAGGGGCACCTGCATTCCGAGTTGTTTCATGTTCTTAGGAACTATCGATTGGGCCGGAACTATGGACCAGTTTACAACTGCCTCCACCCCTTTTGCCTTCAGCTTGGTCAGGACTGCGGTAAGGTCAGTGGAATCTTTATCATAGGTTTCCGCAATCAGGATCTCTATCCCGAATTCCGGCGCATATTTCTCAAGCTGGCCTTTCCCGGCATTACCGAAACCTGTGTTTTCCACAACAACGCCGATCTTCGATATGCCCAGTTCCTTCATTGTCTGAAAAATCCACCTGGCCACATAGCTGTCCTTCTGCGGTGTTTTAAAGACATAACTGGCGACCGGGTCCACAATGCTCTCCGCCGCGGCGCACGAAACCAGGATTGTCTCCGCCTTCTGGCATATCTCCTTGATCTGCATTGTTTCACCGCTGGTTGAAGGGCCGAGAATAGCCAGAACCTGTTCTTCTTCGATAAGCTGTTTGGCAAAGGAAATAGCTTTTTCCGGGCTTCCCTGTGAATCTTTAATAATCAGCTCAATCTTTTTACCATCAACACCCCCTTTTTCGTTGATCTGGTCCGCAACCATCCGCACTGTTTTTACCTCCGGCGCGCCGAGGTAAGAAGCCCCTCCCGTTTCGGCGAAGATGGCACCGATCTTTATTGTCTGGGCTTCTTTTTCTCCCCCGGCAAACAAAAACGAGGGGACGAGCATCAGGGCGAGAACGAATAGAACAGTAAAAACTACAATCGCTGGTTTTTTCATTTAATTACCTCCTGAAGTGTTTTATTATAAAGCAGCTTAAAAAGAGTGTCAAATAAATATAAAAAAAATCTGTATATTTATGCAATCCATTAAAAACCTTCGCAGGCTGCGAAGACCTATAATCCAGTCCGGGAGCAGCGTGAGCGATGAACTTTTACCCCACGTGTCAGAGTTTTTTTCAGGAGTGAGAAAAGTATAGACCACGACAGGAGGGGAATTCAATCAATCTTGACATTATGTAGATTGGAATATAAACTTCCAATATGAATAAATATGTCGAACGTTATATTACACCACAATTAAAGAGAAAATTGATGAATAATCCGGTAACTGCAATTTTAGGACCGCGGCAGTGTGGTAAATCTACATTGGCAAAAAAGATAATCTTATCCAAGAGAAACACGCTTTATCTCGATCTTGAACTTACATCTGATCTCAACAAACTTCATGATGCCGAAGCTTTTTTTAGAATGAATAAAGAAAAATTAATTTGCCTTGATGAAATCCAAAGGATGCCTGAAATATTTCCCCTTTTGAGAAGTATTGTTGATATTAATAAACGAAACGGACAATTTTTATTATTGGGATCTGCTGCTCCAGACCTGTTAAGACAAACCTCGGAAACATTGGCAGGTAGAATATCGTTTCTTGAATTAACTCCTTTTTTACTTTCAGAACTAAAAATTGCAGATGAGATAAAGCTTCGATCTTTTTGGCAAAGAGGCGGGTTCCCCAGGAGTTATCTCGCCTCAGATGAATTAAACAGTTACGAATGGCGTCAAGATTTCATAAGAACATTCCTGGAAAGAGACATTCCATCTCTTGGTTTCAATTTAGAGCATATGCGATTACGAAGATTTTGGATGATGTGCGCGTATCTATCCGGTCAGGTCTTTAACAGTTCAAAAATCGGAGAATCATTAGGCGTAAGCCATCACACAATCCGTTCTTATCTTGAATTATTCGAAAAAACATTCTTACTAAGGGTATTATCTCCATTCGAAATGAATATAAAAAAACGGTTGATAAAATCACCTAAGGTTTATCTCAGGGATACAGGCCTGTTACATGCATTATTGGAGATTAGAGACCATAATCAACTTTTAGGACATCCTGTTTACGGATCATCCTGGGAGAGTTTTGTAATTGAACAAATACTTGCCATGTTTCCAGATTGGAACGGATACTTTTACCGTACCTCCAACGGGAATGAAATCGATCTTATCCTTGAAAGGGGCAATAAAAGAGTGGCGATAGAATGTAAAGCTTCATCCTCACCGCAAATATCAAAAAGATTCTATAATGCATTATCTGATTTAGGGATAGATGATGCATACGTTATTGCACCGGTAGACACACCTTATCCTTTGGGAAAGAATATCATGGTCTATCCTATCCGACACTTAATAGTTTATCTGGATCAGTTTTCTTAATCGGTGCATACAAAATCATTCTTTAGCTCTAAAAGAGTGACGCTTTAGGAAACACGGCATACGCGGAGACCTTTGTCCCAAACTTTGAAGCCTGTCCTAAACGAATATCACAGGCTGCGCCTGTTAAACTTATTGCTTCGGAATAAGAAATAGTAAAATGATATTGAAGGAGTTTCGTCATAGAAAGGGCAGCTTCTCTGATAGCGTCTTCGAGATTGTCTTCAACTCCCAAAGTCATTATCTCGGAGGCAGTTTCAAACCAGGGGCGCTCCCAGCCCGGTTTCGGAACTCTTTCAACCCTGATGATAACTGAGGCTTCAATATTCACACCGGAATAAACTTCCCCGAACCCCATGCTTGCATGCACATCACCAACTGCCAGAAGGGCGCCGGGCAGATACACAGGAAAATGCACAGTTGTTCCGGCGGTTATATCGTTACAGTCCAGATTGCCTCCATGATAACCAAGGTCAACTGTCAGAACATCAAAATCTGAGGGAGTCACACCTATTACACCTACCATCGGTCTTAAGCGGAGGCGTATTTTATCCTGGTACCATAAACCGTCCTGTTTCACACTGAAAGTGGACAGATGAGGCTCGATATCCGTATCACTCAATACCCCCCTTCCTTTTACGGCAGCAATATAACCGGTATGGGATAGATTAACCTTTTCAATTATAACATCTAAACCATCGCCGGGTTTTATGCCTCGAATAAAGATTGGGCCCGTGGCCGGGTTACTTAAAGATTTTTCATTATACAGAAGATATTGTTTAATATTCGGCAGCCGTTGGAAAAAGCGATCATAGGCATCTCTAACCCCTATTTCTATTCTTTCACCGGAATCCACTTCAACCGCGGGTTTGTGCTTGCTGGAGAAAGAATATATAACCTTATCTGCCTCAAGATAAACCATACTCGCTCTGATCTTCCTCCTTTATATTATATTGCTCTCATAAGGAAAACTTAAGTTATAATGGAATTTTTCTAAAAATAGGAATTCGTTCCTTTGGTTTTTTTTCCGGCTGTTTCATATCTTGATTCATGTAATAAATAGAGCTTTCTTTTTTCCAGGTTACTCCATAGACATCACCCGCCGGACTTAAGAATATGATATCAACCCAGCCGAAATAGGGGTCTTTTAATCCGGATAACTCATCCATTGCTTCATGGCAGGCTTCACGAACCGTCATTCCCATTTTAATATAAAGCATCACAGCCCGGGCAGTACCGGCTCTTATGCTCATTTCTCCCCGGCCGGTGCAGGTTGCGGCGCCATACCTGTTATCCGCATAATTACCCGAACCGATCATGGCTGAATCTCCAACTCTACCCGGATACTTCCATGCCCATCCGCTCGTGCTTGTTCCCGAAGCTATATCTCCACTGTCGTCCAGTGCAAGAAAATTCACCGTTTCTGTCGATCTCTGAGGATCGCTTGTGATTCTTACCAATTCCCTCAGATTCTTTACGCCGGAGATTTCTTTATCATTAAGGGATAATTTGTTCTTTAGAGTTTGCCGGTAGCTATTACGGATTTCATCGGTCAGTGGTTCCTCTTTAGAGAATCCCATTTCTTCGGCAAAGCGGTCTGCGCCTTCGCCAACAAGCAGAATGTGCGGGAGCTCCTCCATGACTTTTCTTGCTACCGATATAGCGTGAATGCATCTCTTAAGCCCCGCGACGGCTCCGGCTGCGAGGGTTCTTCCATTCATGATGGAGGCATCCAGCTCTATCTGACCCAGTATATTTGGGTATCCGCCACAG
>JBFMGN010000371.1:0-4368 GCA_040752435.1 Spirochaetota bacterium | reverse complement strand
GAAGCGCATCCTCAATAGCAGGATGAAGATCCTCCGGGAAAGGAACATACTTACCGGGTTTGGCGGGGATATGTTCCCAGTGGGTTACACAGGCCATAAACTCTTTATCGTTTTTTAATTCGCGGATTACCTGTTCCAATTCTGCCATGATGAGATACTATCATATTTTTGCACTTACCTCCACCTCCATCGCGCTGCCACTTCTCTACTCGGCGCCTTTGCCGCGGCTGCATGAAGGGATACCTTTCGTTACATAGTGCTGGTAAAAAATATTTTTTCTTTAGTGAGACAATTTCAAAAACCAGAATTTATTTATATTTTGAAAGAACCTCTATTCATAAAAGATTGACCTGCTATCCCTTCAATCCCGTCATAGTAATACCCTGTACAAAATACTTGGACAGGAAGAGGTAGAGAATCAAAAGGGGAAGACAGGCGACCACACTTACTGCGAACTGTTCTGGATAAGGGGTATTGTACCCCCCCTTGAAAAGCGCAATCCCCTGGGGGAGCGTCCTCATTTCAGGATCGGAGATTACAATTAACGGCCAGAGCAGCAGGTTCCATACCCACTGGGCATGGAATATCACCAGTGCAAGCAGCGCCGTCTTGGCCATCGGTACGCTGACCTTCATGAAAATTACGTACTCGCTCGCACCATCGATCCGAGCCGACTCAATGAAGTCATTCGGTACGGCGTAGAAGAATTGGCGCAGCATGAATACCCCGAAGGCTGTAAGACCTTCCGGGATAATCAAACCCAGATAGGAGTTCTGCAATCCCAACGTACGAATCAAGATGAAAAGTGGAACCACAATCGCCTCAAATGTAATCATGATAGTGGAAAGGACGAGCGTGAATAGGATATTGTTCCCCTTGAACCGGTATTTTGCAAAGCCATAGCCGGAGGTGGCGCACAAGAATAAGCACAGCAGAACGGCAAAGATCGTTACGATAACACTGTTAAGAAAGTACCGCGGAAAATCAAAGTCCGGGAATCGGGTGAAGATATTACGGTAACTGAACCAGTTCCATTGTGGAGGAAAAAACCGGACAGGCAGAGCCAATACATCCTTGTTGAATTTGAAAGAAGAGAGAACCATCCAAAAAAACGGAAAAACGAAAATCAGTTGGATGATCCCGAGTACTACATAGAGAAAGGTTTTGTAGATTGTTTTCTGTTTTCGATACGGTATCACAGGATTACACCTGCCCCGCTTCCGATTTAAAAAGCCGTAACTGGATTAATGAGAATAATAGCAGCGTTACAAAGAACAGGACCGATATTGCTGCGGAATAACCGAACTTATTGAACTCGAAGGCTTCCTTGAAAATGAGCAGCGCCAGGATCTCCGTCGAACGGCTCGGACCTCCCTTTGTAATGACATACTGGATAGTGAACTGCCCGAAGGTAAATATCATGCACGAGACAATGGCGAGGAGTCGGGTGGACGACACCCTTCCCCAAACGTCGACAGGCTTCGAGAGCGCAAAGCGTGGCGTTGAGTGGGTCCATACCGACAGGCAAGTGCGGACCGTGATATTCCAGCGGACCAAGAGGTACAAAAACCAGCGGGCAGCGTTTCTGCTCTTCGTTAAGCTGCCCCGGGCGCAAAAACTCAAAACGTATCTCACGCTCTGCCATTCCCATATCGACCCACTCCTTTGAATCCGACACCCTGGTTTTTTTCCAATTCAACAAAAACCCAACCCGGCATATGCTTCCCAAATTATTGTATTTATTATTCTAATTTTATCATGGTGATATTCCACCGTCAATAATTTTCTTAATAATGTAATTAATTGTGGAATCAAATATTATTTTTCTGGATAATTAAATATTTTATTTACATTAATTCTTTTCAAGCAGCTTTTAATTCTTGGGGATTATTAAAATTCGATGTTAAAATCTAAGCCTGGCGGATGCATCCAGGAAATATTCATGGAATACTCAAAGCCACCCCATTAATTCCCCCTCTATTTTATTATCAGCGCGGCAGGGCCGGCGGCATACTTTTGATAGAAATGCTTATCACCAAATTCGGCGACAGTCTTGAACATCTGCTCATCGTCTGCTCTTTGACACACACCCCCTCGTTATATATGCTGTACCATCATTAGCTGTTACAGACAGTATCTTTTGAATATGGAGGGAGTTGCCATGAAATCTAGAGTCACGCTTACGGATAACATGAGTTTTAAAGGTGAACTTGACGGCTTTGATTTTATGATAGATGCAGATCCGAAATTCGGAGGCCAGAATAAAGGTCCAAAACCGAAAGGATTGTGCCTTACGGCCCTATCAGGCTGTACTGCAATGGATGTAATCAGCATCCTCCGCAAAATGAAAGCTGAACCCGATGAGTTTTGGGTGGAATCCGCGGCGGAGGTCGCCGGGGAACATCCCAAGGCATTTACCAAGATTATTATTACCTACTATTTTAAAGGCGGGAAAACCACAAAAGACAAAGTTGAGAAGGCGGTTGCATTAAGTCAGGAAACCTATTGCGGTGTTTACGCCATGTTAAGTAAAGCCGCTCCGATTGAGACAAAAATAGTACTTGAAGAATAACGCTTAAAGTAATCATTTTTACCAGCTCGCCCGGGCGTTGGAAGCGTACATCTCTATATAGATCTCATCGTTGAAAATTCGCGGGAAACGTGAAGAGGTTGCAATTCTTCCGTCAGAGGGGACTTTGCAGGTTTTAACACCAGCCGGGTTCCCAGCCCTCTTCAATTGATTCACTCAAAAATATTTGTTATATTTTAATTTAGAGATAATCATGACTATAAAAGAAACGGTGCACAAAATTATTGAGACTCTTCCTGATAATATCGATTTTGAAGACGTAATTCATGCTCTTTATGTCAACTCTAAATTTGCTCATGGAGAAAATGAAATCAAACAAGGAAAAGGAATAAATCACGCAGAAGCCATTAAAATGATGGACTCATGGCGCAAATAATTTGGTCTCCATCTGCTAAGGTAAGTTTCATGCTGTTAGCTGCGCTTTTATCATGGCATTGTATTACCATCACGGCTGTGCCTTACCTTGTTATCGAGGCCGACCCTGTATATCGCCAGACGACTGTTATCATACCCTACTCCTTTAAAAGCGAAAGTGATCCTCAACCCTGCCTCATCACCCTGTCGAAAGAAGCCGGAACGGGCTATGTGATAATCGAAAATTCAGAACTGTCCCTGCGCATGATGAGTACCCAGGGTGTTTTGCAATATAATTTATCTACGGGAAACTACAGACTCCGATTCACGGTCTATTCCGACAAGGGGAATACTCCCCGACCTCTGCCTTTTCTCGATCAAGAGGTCGACTTCACTGTAGAAATATAAGGCAGTATTATTTATCCTTATTCTTTTACTTCTACATATACGAGGTCCATTACCGTTGGGGGTTGTGCTGCCTGGGCAAGCCGGTCAACATCGGCTTGTATTTTCCCTGAAGATACGTTCGATACCGTACCCTGAGCGATGGTGGTCTCTTCCCGGGAACCGGACTTTCTCTTTATCCATATTTGCGAACCCTTAAAAACCGATAAACTTACGAGGGGTTCGATAACTACTCTGCCGGCGGACACAGAAGCAACGGTACCCAGGAATTTCAACTGGGAAGAGAGGATCTGCCCTTCGTCGGCCGCCGTATCTCTTTTTCCGTAAATCGCCTGTATTTTTTCAATAGCGTTGCGAAAGGATAGGTCTTCCCGGGCTTTTCTGGTTAGTGTAATACCGGTTGCATCGTTGCCTGAACCGCCGCTTTCCAGGTAGTTGATAAAATTGATAACATCCAGAAAAGCGGTTTCCCTGCCCTGTAATTTAAGCTGGTTTTGATCCGTTTCGTACCGGTTACTAAGTTCTGTTACTTTTTTTTCAAAATCACTTAGATCCCTGTTCCTGGCCGTATACTGATTCAGGGTAGTTTTCAATTCTTCAATTTCAGCCGTATTATCCGCTATCTTTTTATTCGAACTGTCTATAAGACTCTGTAAACCGGCGATTGTCCTATTTTTTGTTGAATCTGTTTCAGACAACTTATTTTGTAAATCAGAAATCTCTTTCTCCTTCTCGGCAATATAATCGTTTAACTTATTTTGCAGTTCCGCCAAGGCTTTATCTTTTTCATTGACCGTATCGCTCAGTTTCTTTTCTAATTCTTCCGTTGTAACATTGAGCTGTTGTTTAAGCTCAGCAATATTCTTATCTTTAGCCAGAATCAGGTCGCTGGATCTTTTTTGTAAATCCGCAATGACTTTATCTTTTTCACCTATATTTTTTGTCTCCCTCTGAAGCAGTGATTGTTGAATACCTTCAATCGCACCTGAAAAGAGCTCCTTATTACCCATCGCGCCGGT
>JBFMGN010000370.1:0-4377 GCA_040752435.1 Spirochaetota bacterium | reverse complement strand
TTTGACGGAAATTCTTTCTTAGAGGTTCAGGCGGAATACGCCCTTAACGTTGTGGTCGGTTTTGCCAAACTCAACGGCCGAACGGTCGGTGTTTTCGCCAACCAGCCGAAATACTTTGCCGCTGCCCTGGATATCAACGCCTCGGATAAAGCGGCCCGCTTCTTACGATTCTGCGATTGTTTTAATATTCCTATAATCTCCCTGGTGGACGTTCCCGGATTCCTCCCCGGAGTCGCCCAGGAGCACGGTGGGATTATCCGCCACGGGGCCAAGATTCTCTACGCCATAGCAGAAGCAACTGTGCCTAAAATCGCACTGATCATCAGGAAGGCATACGGGGGCGCTTATATCGCCATGGCATCAAAGGCTCTCGGTTACGATCGCGTTCTGGCTTTACCGACTGCGGAAGTAGCGGTTATGGGGGCGGAAGGAGCTGCCAATATAATCTTCAGAAAAGAGATAAAAGACGCGTCAGACCCGGAAGAAATGCGGCAGGTAAAGATCAACGAATACAGGGACTCTTTCATGAATCCCTATATCTCGGCCGGCTATGGGTATGTGGACGATATTATCGAGTCTAAATATGCGAGAATTGAATTGATCCGCTCGCTTGAAATGAATATCCGCAAGATGGAGGACCGTCCTACCAAAAAGCATGGTAATATACCGTTATGAACATAGAAAAATACGTTTTCAGTCTAATCACCACAATCCTGGGAATGGGCATCGTTTTTCTTTTCCTGGCCCTGTTGAGTTTGATGATGAATGGTTTGAAAAGACTGTTTATTGAGAAACAGCCGGTGGAAGCGCCAGCCGAAACTCCGGCGGCAGAACCCAAGAAAGACAACCGGAAAAACCTTAAGTGGGTTATCATCGCCGTTTCGACCTTCATCGCCCTGGAGGAGGCGGAAGTTTTTCATTATTCGGCGGCTATGTGGACGGCTGCAGCAGGGAAAGATAACAACTTCTGGGTTCTTAGGGGAAGAACACCTGCGCGAAGAATCGGGGTATAAGCATGAAGAAACGGATACGCTTTCAGTACGATAATACGGTCTATACGGTGGATGTTGAAAAACGCGGCGACCGGCTGACTATTGAACATGATGGTGAAATTTACCATGTTGACGTGCTCCCGGATGAAAGACTTAAGAAACCCTTATCCCCCCAATCCGCCCTTAAGCCGAATACAACCGCCGAGCCGTCGGCGTTATTTTCCCCGGCTGCCGGGCCGCCGGCTCAGAAGGCTGACAATATACTGTATGCCCCTATGGCAGGTGTCATCAAGGAGATTAAAACCGCCGTAGGGCAGAGTGTGCCCAAAGGCGGGCATCTCCTTGTTATGGAAGCCATGAAAATGGATATTGATGTGTATGCCCCTGCTTCAGGGGTGATAAAGGAAATTTATGTAAAACCGGGTGACTTTGTCAGCGAAAAACAGAAACTTTTAAGACTTTAACAGGGGTGATGGATGGACATTCTTGAACTTGTGCTGCATTTTTTTACTTCCTCCGGGTTTTTTGCCATCACCTGGCAGGAGATCGTAATGATGGGAATAGGCGGTCTCCTTATTTACCTTGCCATTTCCAAAAAATATGAACCCCTCCTGCTTATACCCATCGGTTTCGGAGCGATACTTGCCAACCTGCCTTTGACGGGGCTCATCGGCGAAGGCGGTCTTATCAAGTATTTCTACTTCGGTATACAATCGGGGATTTTCCCGCCCCTCATTTTTTTAGGGATCGGCGCAATGACGGATTTTTCACCGCTCCTTTCCAAGCCCCAAACTTTTCTCCTGGGGGCGGCGGCCCAGTTCGGGATTTTCGGTACCTTGCTGGGGGCCAAGGCTCTGGGGTTTACCTTTGCCGAGGCTTCTTCAATTGCCATAATCGGCGGCGCCGATGGACCGACTGCAATATACTTGACTTCCCGCATGGCGGAACATCTCCTCGGACCAATCGCCGTGGCCGCATATTCCTACATGGCGCTGGTTCCGATCATTCAGCCCCCGATAATCCGGTTTCTTACAACCAAAAAAGAGCGGATGGCGGTAATGTCGGAAATACAACCGGTTTCCAAAAAGGTAAGAATACTGTTCCCCATACTTACGACCATTGCATCGGCTTTACTGGTGCCTGCCTCAACGCCGCTTATTGGATTATTGATGCTGGGCAATCTTTTCAAGGAAGCGGGTGTGGTGGACAGGCTGTCCAAGACGGCTCAGAATGAATTGATAAACATAGTTACGATTTTTCTCGGAGTGGCGGTTGGTTCAAAGATGAGTGCCGGGGAATTCCTCACCGTAAAGACGATTATGATACTTTTTCTAGGTTTTATTGCTTTTTCCATTGGAACTGCAGCCGGTGTACTATTCGGTAAGGTAATGTATCTTGTTACCAAGGGGAAAGTAAATCCGATGATCGGTGCCGCCGGGGTGTCGGCCGTTCCCATGGCTGCCCGGGTGGTTCACAAGATGGGACAAAAGGCCAACCCCCTTAACTTTCTGCTTATGAACGCCATGGGACCCAATGTAGCCGGGGTAATCGGATCCGCAATCGCGGCGGGAATATTATTAGCCTTGGGCGGTAAATAATATCAGGCGAGGTTCTGTAAAGATCTAAGCCCCCTTCGAGGGCGAGAGGTTTCGCACGGAGAACACGGAGAAAAGAAGAAGAAGGAGATGAATTTCACACAGAGAACACAGAGGGGGAAATGGTAGTTTCAGTATTAGATTCAGGCAGGAGCAGCGCTGCAGATTGCCTGTACCCTTATTGCGCTCCTTAGTCTCTGTGTACTCTGCGTGAAATTTCTTAGTGTGATAAAGGAGGGTAGCCCCCTTCGGGGGCGAGAAGCTAGGGCAAGCATATGGGGCAGCCCCCTTCGAGGGCGAGAAGTTCGGGTCAGCATATTGGGTAGCCACGGAATCCGCGGAAAGACACGGAAAAAAGGTAATTTAAATAATTCTTGGCTTAATAAACAATCCCAGTTACGGCTTGGAACCGCAACTGGGCTGGATTATAGTTCTTCGCAAGCTGCGAAGAATACAAATGGAATAGTCCATTATTCCGTATATTTCCGTGTGCTTCCGTGGCTAATACATTTTGATTTTTGAAATTGCCTCAGGCGTAAAAATTAACAAAAATATTGAATGTTATGCTGATTTTTACTACAGTATCGTTTTATCAGGCCGGTTTATGGCTTAATTCTTAAAAAAGGAGAAGTTATGTCCTACGTTGAAGAGCTCGTTGATATGGTAAAAAAGAGAAATCCGAGTGAATACGAATTTCATCAAGCTGTTCAGGAAGTTCTCGAATCTCTGGAACCGGTAATAGAAAGGCACCCCGAGTATCGCGAAGCGAAAATATTGGAGAGGATAGTTGAACCGGAAAGGGTTATCATGTTCCGTATTCCCTGGATCGACGATAAGGGAGAGTTCCAGATAAACCGGGGCTTCAGGATCCAGTTCAACAGCGCCCTCGGTCCATATAAAGGCGGCTTAAGGTTCCACCCCACCGTCAATCTGGGCATAATGAAGTTTCTCGCCTTTGAGCAGATATTCAAGAACTCACTTACCACCCTTGCCATGGGTGGAGGGAAAGGAGGCTCGGATTTCGACCCCAAAGGGAAATCCGACCAGGAAGTAATGCGGTTCTGCCAATCTTTTATGACCGAACTATGCAAGTATATCGGTCCTGATACCGATGTCCCGGCTGGCGATATCGGCGTCGGGGCGCGGGAAATCGGGTACCTTTTCGGACAGTACAAACGGATTGTGAATGAGTTTACCGGTGTACTCACAGGCAAAGGAATTAACTGGGGCGGTTCCCTCATAAGACCGGAAGCAACGGGGTTCGGCTCAGTCTATTTTGCCCAGGAAATGCTTAAAACCCGGAACGAGAGTCTGAAAGGCAAGACCTGCGTTGTTTCCGGGTCGGGAAATGTCGCCCAGTTTACCGTGAAAAAGCTGCTTGAGCTTGAGGCAAAACCGGTTACGTTATCGGATTCAAACGGTTTTATCCATGATCCGAAAGGCATTACACCCGAAAAGCTGGATTTTATCATGGAGCTCAAGAATATTCGCAGGGGCAGGATAAAGGAGTACGCCGATAAGTACGGTGTGCAGTTCTTTGAAGGCCGGAGACCGTGGGGGATAAAATGTGAGGCCGCCTTCCCAAGTGCGACGCAGAATGAAATTGATAAGAACGAGGCGGAAACCTTACTAAAAAACGGATGTTTCCTCGTATGTGAAGGCGCCAATATGCCGACAACCCCGGAAGGTGTAGAGGAATTCGTAAAGACGAAAATATTGTACGGACCCGGCAAGGCTGCCAATGCCGGCGGAGTTGCAACCTCCGGGCTGGAAATGAGCCAGAACGCAAT
>JBFMGN010000037.1:0-12118 GCA_040752435.1 Spirochaetota bacterium | reverse complement strand
CCATAGGTCGGCGACCGAAAGATAATTTACTACTAAACTGAAAGGAGTAACAGGATGCGAATAGCAGTACTGGCAAACCTGATAAAAAATGCCCCCCGCTGGGAAGGAATGCCTCCTGAACAGTGGGATGATTTGGACAGCCCGAAAACCATAGACAATATAATCTCAAGCCTGGAAAAAGAGGGGCATACGGCGGAATTCTTCGAAGCACGCATTCAGGCTCCTTTCAGGCTGGTGGATAAGCTGCAATCCTATAAGCCGGATCTCTGTTTTAATATTGCCGAAGGGCATTTCGGTTGCAGCCGGGAATCCCATATTCCATCAATACTGGAGATGCTTAGGCTCCCTTATACAGGCAGCCGGGTATTATCCCTGGCGATTGCCCTGGACAAACCACTTACGAAAAGACTGCTTCATTACCATGGCTTACCGACTCCCGAGTTTCAAGTCTTTGGTGCAGCGGATGAACCGATAAACGATGACTTCCTCGACAGGGATGTGCTTAAGTTTCCCCTCTTTATAAAACCAAGCCGGGAAGGTACGGGCATGGGAGTCAGCGCTAAAAATATAATCCGGGGTATAGCTGAGCTAAGGGAGAAACTTAAAGAGATGCTTCACCGTTTCAAACAGCCTGTTCTTTGTGAACGGTTTATACAAGGACGAGAACTGACTGTGGGATTTGTAGGAAATCTGAAACTTAACCCCCCTCGCAGGATGAGTGACAAAACAGCTCCCCTGGGGCTGCCGCAAGAACTCACGTTCTTCCCCCCCCTGGAGCTGGACACAGACGCCTACGATCCAGAAGAGGCTGGGATTTACACTGGCAGGATAAAGACCGAGCTTGTCCACGATTTCCATTATATGTGTCCCGCTTCTCTTGCGCCGGAAGCGGTTGACCTGCTCAACAAGTATTCGGCTGCAACATTCAGGGTCTTAGGCTGCCTGGATGTCGCCAGGGTCGATTTCCGTTTTGATACGGAAGACAATAACAAGCCCTATATCCTTGAAATCAACCCCCTTCCGGGGTTGAACGCCGAGTACAGCGATCTTCCCCTACAGGCGAAAGCGTATGGCTGGAGTTACGAGAGGCTCATAAATACTATTGTCGAACTTGCAGCGGAACGGCAAAATATTGTTGAAAAACACCATAAGTCAGGATACAAAGCCGAAGGAAATCCGGAATAAGAAAATATAGGGAGTGCCTGCGTGAATATTAAAGCTCTCATGGCTGAGTATCAGCACGAAATAGACGATATCCGCTGGTACCTGGCATCTGTAATGGTTGAATCATTTTTTACCTTTAAAGACAATAAGAGGGATCTCATCCAAAAAATATGGTCGGGCAAGCTGGAAAGCGAGCTTTACAACATGGAGGAAAGATTCCTGGTGGATCTTCAAAACCAGGCTGACCGAGGACTTATGGACGAGGCGTCGCTTAGAGAGTTATTTTCTGAGATTGAGAAGGTTAAACAGGCAAGGCTGTGGTAAGAGATTTCCTCTCCTTATTCTTCCATCAGTTTGTTAATGTCATCTTCAATTGACTTAATCTTTACGGAAACCTCTCTTTTGCCTGCATTCAAGTCAAGCCCTTTTTTGCTCCTGCAAGATGCATAAAACTTAATCTTTGGTTCGGTTCCTGAAGGCCTCACGGTTACAACACTTTCATCAGCTAAAACGAATTGAAGTACGTTTGAAGCCGGAAGATCCAGCCTGTCTTCCTGGTTTTTCAGGAGATCGTACTCAGTATTATTCTGGTAATCACGCACAATCGTTATCTTTACTCCGCCTACAGCCGCGGGTCTGGCGTTCCGCAGGCGTTTCATCACGGCGTCCATTTTTTCCAATCCCGCCTGACCTTTAAAACTTTTAGAGATCAGGAGTTCTTCAAAATAGCCGTGCTGTTTATAGAGAGAGTTAAGATGATCCAGGACCGAGATGCCCCGGGAAAGATTATAGACCGCCATTTCTGCGGTCATAGCCGCGGCAGAAACAGCGTCTTTATCACGTACCTCCGTTCCTACGAGGTACCCGTAACTTTCCTCTCCGCCGAAGATATACTTTTCACCGGCACTCTCAAATTGCCGTATTTTTTCACCGATATATTTAAATCCTGTAAGGACGTTGTATACTTTCACGCCGTAATTCCGTGCAATCAACGCCTGTAGTTCCGTGGTAACAATTGTTTTAATAAATCCGGCTTTCCGCGGGAGCTTCCTTTTTTCTTGGAGAGTGAAAAAGATATAGTCTGCCAGCAAAGCCCCCAACTGGTTTCCGGTAATAAGAATATAATCGGTATTTTCGGGCACGGCTATTCCCAGTCTGTCCGCATCCGGGTCCGTGCCCATAACAAGGTCGGCCTTAACTTTCCTGCCCAGTTCAACGGCCATCTGCATGGCGGAGGCTTCTTCCGGATTAGGATACGTAACGGTTGGAAAGTCGCCGTCCGGTTCCCTCTGTTCCGGTACGGTAATGATGTCAATACCCATTTCCCGCAAAATCCGTTCAACCGCCATGGTCCCAGTTCCATGAAGGGGGGTGTAGACGACTTTGAGGTCTTTCCCTCTTTTGTTGATCAACTCCGGCCGCAGGGAATGCTGTTTCACCATCTCTATATAGGCATTATCAATTTCAGCATCGATATACTCTAGCAGACCCTTTTTAAGAGCTTCTTCTTTTGATAGAGATCGTATCTCAGTGGTGACTTTTCTCACCTCCTCTATTATGCCTTCATCATGGGGAGGCACGACCTGAGCGCCGTCGGACCAATAAACTTTGTAGCCATTGTAGTCCGGCGGATTGTGGCTGGCAGTCACGACTATACCTGCACTGGCTCCGAGGGTTCGGACTGCAAAAGATAATTCCGGTGTCGGACGCAGTGAGGAGAATAGATACGTTTTTATACCGTTACCGGCCAGTACCAAAGCTGCTTCCAGGGCAAACAGATCGGAAAAACGCCTCGAATCATAGGCAATAACTGCGGAGGGCTCCCAGTTACGTATATCCTTTTTTATGTAGTTTGCAAGCCCTTGAGTAGCCCGCTTTACCGTAAAAGGGTTCAGCCTGTTAAAACCGCCTCCTATTATCCCCCGTAATCCGCCTGTGCCGAAACTCAAATCGGTGAAAAAGCGGTCATTCAACTCTCCCCACTGTTGTTCCGAAAGAGTATCTTTCGTAAGGAGGTTTTGTACCTCTTCCCGAAAGCGGGAATCAGTTTCATAGGCAACATATTCTTCCGCTCTTTTACGAATTAATTTTTTGTCCATTCTACTATACCTCCGGGCATGTTTACGAAATCACTCTATTATTCTCCAGATAATCCAGGAGTTCCATTGGGTTGTTTAAGAGAGCCTTCGCCCCATGGCGCGTAAGCTCCCCGGCAGTGCGAAATCCCCAAAGGGCGCCGGCAGGAAACATCCCCGCAGCCCTGGCTGTATCCATGTCCACCGAGGAATCACCCAGGAACAGTACCTGATCAGGTTTATATCCCAGGTCCCGGGCTATCTCGACTGCACAGGTCGGATCCGGCTTTTTCGGTTTTTCCGCTAATGAACCCATCACTATTTTGAAATTAAAATCACCAAGAACCGCTTTCACAATAACTTGTGTAAGAGAATCGGTTTTGTTGGAAAAAACCGCATAGGGAATAGCTCTCTTTTCCAGATCACTAAGAAGCCGGGGGATATCCGGATACGGGCGGGACTTTACAACCGGATGGGCGCTGTATTCCGCTAACATTTCGTTAGTACAGATGGTTATAATTTCATCGTTTTTTGCAGACTCGGGCAGGGTACGTTCCACAAGATTCCGGATTCCCCAGCCTACCAAATCTTTATAATGTAAAACCGGATGAACGGAGAAATTATGCCGGCGGAGAACAGCATTCATACTTTCTGCAATGTCATCTAAGGTATCTATTAAAGTCCCATCAAGATCAAAAATTACGGCCTTATACTTCACCTTCTGCCTAGCCTCTGGTATTATGCCATTCATAATACTTGACTTCGGTTCTGTTATTCAACACCACTGCCAGGAGTTAATCTGTCAAAAAAAAATAAGGCAAAGGTAAGTTTCAACGAATATTACCAACTCATCCTCGGCGAGCGGTGGGAGAGGCTTAAGCAATATCTTCTCCAAAAAGTGGAATACTTTACATTGGAAGAAGGGCTTACAAAACCCTATTTTCTTGACAAAGCTTCCTATATTGCAGCCCGGGTACTGGATGTAAAGCCGGGGGATAAAGTCCTGGATATGTGTGCGGCCCCCGGCGGGAAAAGCCTGATACTGGCGCTATCCACCGGTAGTACCGGCAGCCTGATATCCAACGATAGATCTTTAGCCCGGTGCGCGCGGCTTAAAAAAGTCCTTAACGAATATCTGCCGCCGGATATCCGTGCGATTGTCCGGGTTACGCACCATGACGCCGCCACGTGGTTCCGATATGAACAGAATGGCTATGATAAAATTCTACTCGATGTACCGTGTTCCTCGGAACGGCATGTTTTCAATTCACCTTACCATTTGAAAAAATGGTCGCCTTCGAGGACAAAACAGCTTTCTCAACAAGCCTACGCTATGCTCGCCTCAGCCTTGGAAGTGGTAAAGACAAAGGGGATAATTTTATACTGTACCTGCGCCCTCTCGCCCTTGGAAAACGATGGGGTTATCGCGAAACTCCTTGCAAAACGAACAGACAAAGCCGGGGTAATACCACTCAAAGAATCGATAGGAGAAAAAACAGTTTTCGGCTGGCAAATCTGGCCGGATACTTCCAGCGGCCTGGGCCCGATCTATTTTTCAAAAATACGGAAACTATAATACATGGAAATGGTATTGCATAAATGTTATTTTTCGATACTAATGATAAGCTTACCAGGCCGTGGAGCGGTGATACAGGAAAAATAGAGTGAATGTTCACACCTTCTTTGTGGCTGCCCTCCTCTCACTCCTTCCTATTTCGGAATTGAGGGGCGCCATTCCATACGCGATAGCAAAAGGCGTACCTGTTCTGGCAGCCTATCTTTTCTGCGTTATACTGAACGCCCTGGTCGGACCCATCGTATATATATTTCTTTCAACCCTGCACAGGCTGCTCTCAAAAATACCACTGTACCGGCGGCTTTTTGACAAGATTGTACAGCGGGCGAGGCTAAAGGTTGGAAAGCAGGTGAATAAATTCGGATACATTGGCATAATGCTGTTTGTCGCGGTTCCTCTGCCGGTAACGGGCGCCTATACAGGCACTCTTGGCGCCTGGATCCTGGGTTTAAACGCCAAAAAAACATGCCTGGTCGTGGCGGCCGGGGTTTGTATAGCCGGCATAATCGTAACTCTTGTCTCCGTCTTAGGTATTGAAGCCCTTTCACTCTTCGTAAAAAAAACATTCTGACTGGCTATTCAGTCAACACGATCTAAAAGGTACTGAACTTGAAAACAGAATTGAATGATAAACAGATTAAAGCGGTCCAGACGACCGAAGGCCCGCTGCTCATCATTGCCGGGGCAGGTTCCGGGAAGACCCGTACCATAACATACCGCATCGCCAATATGCTTAGTGCGGGCATTCCCCAGTCATCCATCCTGGCACTGACTTTTACCAACAAGGCGGCCCGGGAAATGTCGAATCGTATTCATCAGTTAACCGGGAAAAAATTACTCACTCTTACCATTGCTACCTTCCATGCCTTTGGGGTAAAGATTTTAAGATCCCAAATTCATCACCTGAAATATAAATTCAATTTCTCCATCTACGACCAGGTTGATAAAGTATCATTGATTAAGGAAATCGCCCGGGAATTATCCTCTTTCGGCGAGAACGTAGATACATTCAAATTGTCAAATCTTTTTTCAGCTATAAAGACAGGCCGGGTCGAATGGAACGGAAGTAACGACCGGTACAGACAGTTATACGAAGAGTACCAGGTACATCTTAAGATTTTTAACGCAGTTGATTTCGACGATCTGATCATCCTGCCCATCCAGTTATTTGAAAAGTTCCCGGAAGTTCTGGCGGAATACCAGGAACGGTACCGTTATATTATGGTTGATGAGTTCCAGGATACATCCCTTATGCAGTATAAACTGATAAAACTCATTGCGGAGAAATACAGGAATGTCTGTGTTGTGGGGGATGATGACCAATCCATCTATTCCTGGCGGGGAGCGAATTTCAAAAATATTCTCTATTTTGAAAAAGATTTCAGTGAGCGAATCGAAATCAAGATGGAGCAAAATTACAGATCTACTAAAACAATTTTGCAGGCAGCCAATAACCTTATCGCCAACAATAAAAACAGAAAAGAAAAAGCCCTTTGGACAGGGATAGAGGGCGGGAAGCCCATCGATCTCTTTTACCCGGAAAATGAAATAAAAGAAGCTCAATTTATTGCAGAAACTGTCAAAATGCTAAAAATCCGCGAAAGGATAAAATACGACCAGATCGGGGTTCTCGTACGCACCAACAGCCTGACCCGGACTATTGAAGAAGTTTTCCTGGCAGGCCTGATTCCTTATAAAGTATCGGGCGGAATAAGTTTTTTTCAGAGGAAAGAAGTTAAAGACATCATCGCTTATTTACGCGTTTTGACAAACCCCGATGACGATGTAAATTTTTTACGAATTATCAATACTCCCCGGCGTGGTATCGGGAAAAAAACAGTGATTCAAATAAAAGCGGCCGCGGAACAGAAGGCATGCTCCTTCTACTCGGCAGTTGCCGCGCTGTGCTATGCCGCCGATTCTCCTCTCCCTGACAAGATAAAGAAAGATCTTGAAGATTTCTTGATGCAGATCGAACAGTACAGAAACAAAATACTCTCCGGCAAACAAATGGCGGTTACAACGCGTTCCCTTGTGGAGACTATTGATTACTGGGGATATCTAATCCTGGAATACCAGAAAAATGAGAGAGCAGCCCGCTACAAGTTCGGCAATGTCAATACCTTTATCGATATGCTGGAACGGTGGGAAAGTGATCCGGAGAATCTCGATCCCAATATTTTTACATACCTCAATATGATTTCTCTCATAACAAGAGACGAGGTAACGGAGGATGAAGAAACGGGAAAACTAAATCTGATGACAATTCATTCGGCTAAAGGTCTTGAATTTGAGATCGTATTCCTGGCAGGCGTTGAAGAAAATATTATTCCCCATGCCCGTTCGCTCGAGGAAGATGAAAATAATCTTGAAGAAGAAAGACGGCTTTTTTACGTTGCAATTACCAGGGCTAAAGTAAAACTGTTTATTACCGCCTGCAAGACCCGAAGGTTAATGCGGGATGTTGTGGACTGCCTGCCCTCGCCTTTTTTGAGCGAGCTCCCGGAAGAACTCATTGAGTTCCACAAGGAAGAAGTTGAAGTTGAAACCGGGGAAGCATCAGCTTTTTTTGCCAGGATGAAAGAACGGTTCAATTAGCTTTTTTTAAGAATTTTACAGCGGGGGTGAGCAGAACCGGAGGATAAGCGCTATAAGCACAAATAACAAGAAGCTGATCCAGAAGATTTTATCACCCGCTTTCACTTTTCCGACTCACTACCCTAAAGAATTTTCCCGTTAAAAGATTATATATTATAATCTGATATCGTTCCAGACCGCGAGTTTAAATTCTTTTAGGAGGATTTTCATGACCTATACGTTACTCACCCATACCCGCACTGCAAAAATCGAAACGATGATAGCCATACCGCATATAATCTCGGTTGAAACCAATACGCCGGCCGGGGAAATAAAAATATATACAAACGGAGGCCATCTGTTCAAATTTACCGTTGAAGAGCCTGAACGCACAAAAAACGAGATTAAATATTTTATCCATAAATACTATAAAGAAATCTCATCATCCGGTTGAACGATAAAAGAATTTTATAGTAAGATTAACCGTCTTAAAAAAGGAGTTGGAAACTGCATGTCATTTCTCAATCCAAAAGTAATTTCTGTCTTTTTATTTACAGCGACTTATCTGTTCATAATATTTTTTTACAATAAAAAGATCATCTTTGTCTGGATTTCCGTTTTCATCTTGCTGCTGCTGGGAATACTAAATCCAAAACAGGCTCTGCAGGCTATCGACTGGAATGTCATCCTGCTATATTACGGTATGCTTTTTGTGAGCGAAGTTTTTCTCTTTTCAAAAATGCCCGATTATCTCGCCACACTTTTTGCATCCAGGGCAAAACGGATGAGTGCGGCCATGGTAATAATCTGCGCTTTTACGGGATTTATCTCCATTGCCCTGGAAAACGTCGCAGTTGTTCTTCTTGTTGCTCCCATAGCCATGTCAATATCAAAAAAGTGCGATTTGAACCCAATTCCACTTTTCATCGGAATGGCTGTAAGCTCGAATTTACAGGGAGCAGCTACATTAATCGGCGATCCGCCGAGCATGCTCCTGGCTGGATACGCAAAACTCACCTTCAACGATTTTTTCATCTTTAAAGGAAAGCCGGGTGTCTTTTTCGCAATTCAAATTGGAGCCCTCGTCTCTTTCATTGTCTTATTTCTGCTTTTCAAAAAATATAATAAAAAAATGCCTCGTTTGGAAAAAGAAAGATATTTATCGATTGTACCTGCGCTGCTTGTCATCGTGCTGATAACTACCCTTATCGTAAGCTCCTCCATCGAACATAACTTTACGTATATGACCGGATTAATCTGTTCTGTTTTCGGATTGTTGAGTTTTATCTGGTATACGGTAAAAAATAATAATAAAAACCTTAAAGAGTTCTTAAACAAACTGGACTGGCAGACCGGACTATTTCTTATAGGCGTTTTTATCCTTGTTAAAAGTTTATCGGTTGTCGGAATTCTCGATGATATCGCGGCTCTTATTTTGGTTTTATCAGGGCAAAATGTTTTTATCGTGTTTTTATTGATTGTTTGGATCTCGGTTTTCATAAGCGCTTTTATCGATAATGTTCCTTTTTTAATGGCGATGCTGCCGGTTATACAACTGATATCCGCCAAGCTGGGGATTAATCCGTATCCGCTTTTTATAAGTCTTCTTATCGGTGCAAGCATCGGCGGGAATATAACACCCGTAGGCGCATCCGCCAATATTGTCGCCATGGGAATTTTAAGAAAAAACGGTTATTCGGTCCGGTTCTTCGATTTCGTCAAGATCGGGTTCCCTTTCACAATTGCAACGGTTACGGCCAGCAGTTTTTTTATCTGGTTTGTATTTTTTTAAGCTGCCGGTGCAAGGCCCATACCAATACCCATGAAAAAGTTGAATTTGGATACCATCACAGCCTGTCTGGAAGGACTTGAAGAGACGATAATACTCCGGTTGATTGACAGGGCCCAATTTAAACGCAATAAGACCGCCTACCTCCCGGGTAAAAGCGGATTCACCGGAGAGAAACAGGACAGCCTTTTCGATCTCCGGGTGAAATATCAGGAGAGAATGGATGCTCTCTTTGGGAGATTCCTGGTACCGGAGGAACGCCCTTTTAGCTTTGAGTTACCATCTCCTAAAAGAAAGGTGACTCTGCCCGATAAAAACTTATATATTGACGATTACAATAGTGTGAATCTGACCGCAGAAATAAAACGAGCTTACCTGAAACTAATTGTAAAACTCTGTCCCCCGGGAGATGACGGGCAGTACGGTTCCAGTGTCGAACATGATGTGTATGCACTGCAGGCGATTTCCCGCCGCATTCATTTTGGCGCGATGTATGTGGCCGAGTGTAAATACCGGTTAAATCCCGGGGTATTCGACCAACAGATAGAAAAAAATTCGGTTGACAGGCTTTTAACGTTACTAACGCGGCCTGAAGTTGAAAGTCGTATTTTACTGCGGGTAGTAAAAAAAGTGAATAAACTCCAGAAAGATGTTAATAGCCAAGTACGAAATACTATCAATCCTGAGGTTGTGAGAGATTTTTTCATAAAAACGGTCATACCGCTGACAAAACGGGGAGAAGCAATCTATTTGATAAATCGTCGTAAAGCAAATCAATCCGGAGTGGATAAGAAACGGTAAAGGCAGAACCCCCTTTATTCGGATAGAACAGCTTCGATAAATTTCCCATTTTCGTAAAAAAGTTCGCCGTCGGCATAGATCTTCCCTTCATCCTTCATGTTACAGAGCAGATCCCAGTGGATGGCGGACTCATTTATTCCGCCTGTCTCTTTCGGCGCCTCCCCGAGGGCAAAGTGGATCGTACCCCCGATTTTTTCATCGAACAGCATGTTTCTGGTAAACTTCTGTATTCCATAGTTGGTGCCTAGAGCGACTTCGCCGAAAAAAGCAGAGCCGTTATCTGTGGCAAGGATACTTAAAAGAAAATCTTCACCTTTTTTGGCTGTGGCTGTAACTATTTTTCCATCTTTAACTTCAAGACAGATATCTTCCACTTCTCTTTCCATGTAGATGCCGGGAAAACTGAAGGCGATACAACCGTTAACTTCCTCCTTGATGGGAGCTGTAAAGAGTTCACCATCGGGAAAGTTTTCGTTTCCCGCGCAGTTAATCCATTTCCTTCCGCCAATACCTACCCGGATATCCGTGCCGCGGGAAATAATATGGAGCTCTTTTCTCTTGTTCAGGTAATGTACCCATCGATTTTGCTCATCCCGGATTCTCCTCCATTCGGTAACCGGATCATCCTTGTCTAAAAGCCCGGCGCAGTATACGAAATCCTCGTATTCCCGGAGGCTCATTGACGCCTCCTGGGCGTCGGCCTCCGTCGGAAACTGGGTGCCGCACCATCGTAAAGATCCATCGGCTATTCTGTCAAAATAAATTCTGTGCCACGATGCATTTCCCTGGGAGAAAAGTTTCATCTTTTCCGGAAGAATATTGGTTTTCGCCCGGGTATTACGGTTTCCCCAGGCTGAAAGCCACACATCAGCGCGTTTCATCATAGTCTCTCGCAGGTAGCGGGAGGCTATAAGCTGCTGTTCAGATCCAAACCGTAAGAGAGTTTCATCTACATCCGGTGAATGGATAAAGGTTTCCACATGGGCACCCGCTTTAATGGCAGCCTCAGTCACCTCCACCATCCAGGGGACTGCAATGTCCTGGCATGAAACCAACACGAAATCTCCGGGTTTCACTGCTACGGAATAGTGAACCAAAACTTCAGCGAGTTTCTTAAGCCTTTGATCACGCACAGCAAGTTTCTCCTTATCTTTCGATTGATGATAGGCGTCTTCAAAATTTATTTTTATTACCGAAATATAAGTTTGACACGGCGATAATTGAAGTCGAAAGAATCAGCAGAAAGGAGATGGCATTGATGACAGGCGTAGACCCATCTCTTACCTGCAGATACAGATTGATGGGCAGGGTGGATTCAGCCCCAACGAGAAACAAAGTTGTATTGAAATTCTCAAAGGACATCAGAAAGGCTACCGCGGCTCCTCCGATAATTGAAGAACGGAGATACTTCAACGTGATAAACCAGATTACCTCAAATCTATTCGCGCCCAGGTTATAAGCAGCTTCCTCAAGGGTCCTGTCAAATTTTTTAAGTTTCGCCGAAATTACCAGCGCGACTATGGTCGTTATAAATGAAAACTGCCCCAAGACCACGAGCCAAAATCCAGGTCTTAAAAATTTAATATCAATACCAAAAGTTTTCTCAAAAAACAGACCAATGGTATTTGTGAATAACAGGATGGATATGCCGAGAATTACCCCCGGTATAACCAAAGGTGCAAGCATTAGAAAATACAGTAAATTTTTAAACCTGAAATCTTCCTGCACGAACAGAAAGGCGGCCAGGATTCCCACCCCAGTCGACAGTATGGTAACGGCGAATGCGACTTTAAAAGAAACACTGATACTCCGCAGGTTAATAGCGTCGTGAAAAATACCGATCTTACCCGGTCCCTGGCCGAAAAACCAGTCCAGGGTGAATCCCTGCCATGGTAAAGATGGAAACATAGAGTCGTTAAATGCCAGTATACAGACTACGATAAGAGGCGCAAACAGGAACAGGAAATAAAGAATTATAAATATCTTGAAGCCGGTTATATATGCTTTAGAACTTGGCAATGTCCGTATCATTTTACTACCTTACTGAATTCCTGTTTTGTAAGTTTTAATGCTACCCATATTATCAGAGACGACAGGAGCAGCAACAGAAAACCAAACGCGGCACCCTGGTTCCAG
>JBFMGN010000369.1:0-4378 GCA_040752435.1 Spirochaetota bacterium | reverse complement strand
TTGCCATCTTTAAGGTAACCCAGGCCATGCTGCTCTTTACCCTCCCGGTGTACCTTGTGACGACCTTTTTATCCGGACTCCACTTTTCCGGCTGGGGAATACTCTGGTCAATCCTAAAGTATATTCTGGTTCTGGTTCTTGTAGTTTTGATAAAGAACACCAACCCCCGCTTAAGGATCGACCAGGCTGTAAAATTTTTCTGGCGGATATTAACGCCGGCAGCAATTATCGCGTTTATCCTGGCGCTGTTCGGGCACTTGTACAGGCTCGCGTGGCTTTAAGAATCAGGGGATAAGGGGAAGCATTGATGAGTTGGAAATTGTGGGCCTTGAAAAAATCTCCATGGGTTTTTCATGTCAACACAGGCGCATGCAATAACTGTGATATTGAAGTTCTTGAGCTTCTGACGCCAAGGTTCGATGTAGAACGATTTGGAATAAAACTTGTTGGTACTCCGCGGCATGCGGATGCCTTGATTGTTACGGGGGGTGTTACGAGGCAGGCGGCGCCGAGGCTTAAGGAGATCTACCTGCAAACACCGAAACCGTGTGTGGTATTTGCTATAGGGGCTTGCGCCTGCTCAATGGGGATTTTTAAAGATGCCTATCATATGGCAGGGCCGGTGGATAAAGTTATACGTGAAATTGATCCGAATGCCATCATCATGTACGTACCCGGGTGCCCGCCTAAACCGGAGGCGATGATTTTGGGTGTTGTCAAGGCGCTTTCAAGCCTGTAATTGCCCTTTTACAATGATCTTTTAAACGATAAATACTTTTGTAAGCACTGTACGTTTTGATGACTTGCCAGCCGGAGATTGTTACTATGGAAAATGTCGTAAGCACAATAAAAAACACTCTCGCCGATAGAATCCTCGAAATAAGGGAAATTTCACCCAGACAAAATTTTATTTCGGTCTCCCATGACCATATTTACGATGTAACCGAATATCTTTTTAGTAAAATGGGGGGGAGACTGGCGACCGTATCGGGTGTTGATTGCCAGGAGGCGATAGATATTTTATACCACTTCTGTTTTGATTCGAGGGGGCAGGCGGTAACCGTGAAAACAAAACTCGGGAAATCGAATTTAAAAATTCGGTCTATTACCCCGTTTCTTCCCGGTGCTGAATGGATTGAGCGGGAAATTCATGACCTGTTAGGAGTTGAGTTTATCGATCATCCGAATCTTAAACGGCTTATCCTGGCAGATGACTGGCCGGAAGGCGTATATCCCTTGCGGAAGGATCAAACACAATGAAAAAAAGAACGCTGATTCCCATAGGTCCATTTCATCCTTTGCAGGAGGAGGCTGAATTTTTCCAGCTCTTTGTGGAGGGAGAACAGGTTGTGGATATGGATGTACGTCTTTCCTATAACCACCGGGGGATAGAACGTTTAAGCGAAACCATGACTTTTGACCAGATTCCATTTCTGGTGGAGCGTATCTGTGGAATTTGTTCGGCCTCCCACCCCTTAGCCTATATCCAGGCGGTGGAAGATATCGCCCAGGTTAAAGTACCGGAACGGGCTTTGTTTCTCCGTACACTGGTTAATGAACTGGAAAGAATCCACAGCCACATTCTCTGGGCCGGTCTTGCCGGTCATTTTATTGGCTACAACACAGTCTGGATGTGGACCTGGAGGTACAGAGAACCGGTTCTCGACCTTCTGGAAGAGACTACCGGCAGCCGGATCAATTATGCCAATGCCAAAATCGGCGGCTGCAGGCGTGACATACCGGATGAGCTTATGCCGCGTATCCGGGAAGTGTTAGACCAGCTTGTTGGTCCGCTTGAAATGCTGACAAATGCGGTCCTGGATGATCCTGTGATTCACGCCCGTTTGAAAGGCGTCGGGATTTTAAAAAAAGAAGCGGCCGTTAAGTACTGCGTAACGGGTCCGACCGCCCGGGCCTCCGGACTACCCATTGATGTACGCAAAGATGACCCTTATGCAGCCTACGATAGAATCGAGTGGAAAATCATTACCCGGGAGGAAGGGGATGTCTTTGCCAAGGCGGTTGTCCGGCTCTTAGAAACTTTTGAATCGATAAAGATAGTAAAGCAGTGTGCTCAAAAAATACCTCAAGGCCCTATCGCAGTTGAGGTGCGTGAAATTCCGCCGGGAGAGGCGGTCGGGCATGTGGAGGCGCCCAGGGGCGAGACCTTTCATTATGTCCGCTCCGATGGGAGTAACCGGCCTGTCCGCCACAAGGTGCGGGCTCCAAGCTACGTGAATGTCCCTTCTTTTAAAGCTGCCTGTATCGGCCAGACTATCTCCGACGTTGCCATAACCATGGCTGCGGTAGATCCTTGTTACAGTTGTACGGAACGTGCGGCGGTGTTCGACTGCGGTACACAGAAAAAGTTTCTCGACGGCCGCGACCTGGTTCGGTTAAGCCAGGACAAAACGAAAAAAATAATGAAAGAACTTGGCAGGGAGGGGAGTTTGTGAACACCACCATTATTCTTCTGACACCGATTGCCCTGCCCTTTTCGGCTGGAATTGTCGCCTTTCTCATTCCCGGCCGTATCAAATGGGTGCGGGAATCGCTGGCCGTTATTGTAACCGCGGCAGTCTGCGCTGCGGCGGTATGGATATTTACAATTAAGAATTTTGAACTTCGCTTTCCTTTGCTCGAGATCGGTAGTTTTTATTTAAACTTCGACCTTAAAATTACACCCCTCTCTTCTTTCATGATTTTGTTCGTAAGCCTATTCGGATTGCTGATCTCACTCTACTCCCTCGCTTTTATGGCGGGAAAAAGCCGGCTTAAAGAGTATTACGCTTTCTTTTTGTTCGCCCTGGCCGGTTCCTGCGGAGTCCTGGCCGCGGATCATCTATTACTCTTTTTGATTTTCTGGGAGGTTGTAACTGCTTCCCTCTATTTTTTAATAACAACGGGGGATCCTCAAGCGAGGGAAGGTGCAACCAAAACATTTGCCATGCTCGGCAGTGCGGACGGCTGCCTGCTTATCGGTATGGGCTTATTGTGGTATGCGAGTAAATCCCTGACATTCAGCGCCATTCATCTGCCTGCCGCCGGATGGCTGCCGGTTATTGCATTTTTATTGATACTTCTAAGCGCGCTGACCAAGGCGGGGGCCATGCCCCTCCATACCTGGATCCCGGCCGCCAGCCAGGGCGCCCCTCCCCCGGTCATGGCCCTCTTGCCTGCATCAATCGATAAGCTTTTAGGAATATACCTGCTTGTTAAAATAACCACGGGTTTATTTACAATGCATACCGCCTTGGGGTTGCTGCTCATGATAATCGGTGCGGTAACCATTATTGCGGCCGTCATGATTGCCATGGTACAGCATGATTTACGGCGGATGTTATCCTACAGCGCCATAAGCCAGGTCGGGTACATGGTACTGGGAATCGGGACTATGACCCCGATAGGTATAGCGGGAGGAATTTTTCATATGTTGAACAACTCAATATACAAGAGTTGTCTCTTCCTGTGCGGAGGAGCCGTCGAACACAGAACAAAGACTACCGACCTGGGTGAACTTGGCGGGCTGGCCCATGCGATGCCAGTCACCTTTGTAACCGCCTTGATTTCGGCCCTGGCTATATCAGGCATTCTACCGCTGAATGGATTTGTTTCAAAATGGCTTATCTACCAGGGTGTTATCGACACGGGGAATGGGGCCTATTTCATCTTTCTTATAGCCGCCATGTTCGGCAGCGCCCTGACCCTGGCTTATTTTATCAAGGCTATCTATTCGATCTTTCTCGGGCAGAAATCTGAAAAGACGGCGGCGGTAAAAAAGGAGATCAGCTTTATCATGTGGCTGCCTCTGATAATCCTGGCAGCCCTCTCCATTCTATTCGGTGTGTTCTACCGCTTTACTCTTGACACTTTTATTCTCCCTGGTACCGGCCAAAAAGTTGCTCCGGCCGGTATATGGAATTCAACCCTGGCAACGCTGCTCATCCTGATCGGGGTGGTCCTCGGTTTGTTGTTCTATTTACTTGGAAATGTAAGGAAAACCGGCAGAACTGCCAGAACATTTATCGGCGGAGAATCGGTTGACCCGGAAATTATTCGGGTACCGGGAACGACCTTTTACGATACGATCAAGTCTTTACCGGTTCTTGAAAAGCTGTTTGACGCACAGGAGAAAGGCTGGTTTGATCCGTACGTTCTTTTCGGGAAATTCGGTTTGGGCATAAGCGGGGTCTTGAAAAAATTGCACAACGGCCTCTTGCCGTGGTATTTAACCTGGAGTCTTTTGGGAATAATAGTCCTTTTATGCCTGCGAGTTTTTTTATAGGGGGATGGGCGGAATGGTAACAGAAATATACCTGACAGTTCTTTTGGTATTTATGATTTTGGGCGCTTTGATAGCCGTAGAGACAAAAACCCT
>JBFMGN010000368.1:0-4381 GCA_040752435.1 Spirochaetota bacterium | reverse complement strand
TGTCCTTGTTCCTTTGATTGACTTAGCCATTTTAGTTGTTGCCTCCTTTATTCATGAACGTCTACAACCATGTCCAAAACCGCCACCTTTACCTGAGCGCGCGTAACCCCTATCCTGTTCAGCCCTGTGTATATTCGTACTCTTACATTGTGGACATTCATCGGGTCTGCCCACTCCATAAGCAATTTCCCATTCATGGTTACAGTCATAACACTTAAATTTTCTCATTTCTGGCATTCTATAAACACCTCCTCCTATTTATCGTTATTGGAAACCATTACCATTATTAGTGAAAAAAATATATTGAGCCTACTTTTTTATGCTACATTTATCGCATAAACCATAAAACTGAATCAAATGATTTGTGATTTTAAAATCGTACTTTTTGGATAGGCTTTTTTCAGTTTCTTGAAGAAGCTTTACCTCTTCATCAATAAAATCGGTATAATCGATAACTCTACTGCAGTCAGTACAAATCAAATGGTGGTGATGATGCGCCCCCTTAGGCCCTTCAGCGAACTCGTAGCGCGACCTTCCATCCCCAAAATCAAGCTTATAGACCATGCCAAGATTAGACAACACATCCAATGTCCTATAAATTGTGGTAAGCCCGACGTTAGGATATCTTGGGTGGATTTTCATATAGATATCTTCGGCGCTTAAGTGGTCTTTGGATTTAGACAGGATATCAAGGATAGCCTCCCTGCCAGCGGTAAGCCTGTATCCGCATCCCCTGAACTTCCCGTGCCACCACCCTTGTCCCTGGCAATTTTGTCTCGGCATTGTTTGCTCCTTAATGAAAACGGTTTCCATTCACAAATATATATTAAGAAGCAGGCTTTGTCAATAACTTTTTTTTAAGGCTGCTCCTAAAAGCTGCGTTTGAAAAGATACGGCCAGGGACATCTTTGATTTCACCGACGATGTCCCTGGCTCTGGGAAATATTCTATTCTGCGGTCCGCAGATAGGCGTTTAGGGAAGGATTTCTTTTTGCCGAGGCCAATATTATCGCCCAAGCCAAAAAAATTACTCCCGCAATCACTACCCCGAGGCTTAAATCTTTCAACCAATCTTCAGAAATTAAAAACAGCTCCCCATTCCAAAGGTGGTCAATTACCCCAAACAAAGCTCCTCCATAGAACAGGAGCATCAACCAAAAAAGCTGCACGGTCTTTTTGCTACTCCACATAAAAGTTGTAACGATTGCTGCTGTTGTTGGCACTGTGTAGCACATTTTTCTCACCTCCTTTTCTGTTTAAAAAGCGTAGACACACGTTAATACAACCGAGTCATTGGCATCGGTGTTAGTCCCAATAAGCGTTCTTTGATACGCTAAAAGCATCTGTATTTTCTCGTTTGACCAGCCAATGCCGGGCGCAATTGAAAAATAGTTAATGTTTGAAGAGGAAATTTTGCCGCCGTCCTCTTTCTTATCTCCCTGCAGGAATCCGTTAAATTCTAACATCAGATTAAAGCCCTTGGGAAGAAAACACTCAAAGCCAAAATCATAATTTAAATAACCCGCGTATTTAGTCTTAACGGCGTCTATTTTTCTTTCTATGGGAAAGCTGTAGATCGCGTCCGCGTGAATTATAAAGGGTTTTAATCTCTTGGTTAAATTTATGCCATATCCGTGATCATAAGAGCCGCCTCCCGAAGTAGCGCCCATCAGATCCGTTCCCAGCTTGTCGGCATCGGCTTTTTGGTATTTGCCGGTAGGAATTTTTAGTTGAAACACTCCGGTTATATGCGGGAGCATTTCCTGTTCTTCAAAAGCGCAATAACGCAAGAATAAATAACTATCGCCGAGCCCGCTTGAATGAACTTTTAGGCCGTCCTGCTTTGCGTAGTTCTGCTGATACACTAATTGGCCGTCAACTTCTAATCTATCTGTAAGCCCATATTGCATAAATAATTGCTCTTGATATTGGTATTTTTTGTCGCCATCGGTTAAAGAATCGTAATGGCCATCAGAATTGAAAACTCCGCGCGTTCTGTTATAGAAGAAAAACGGCTGAATAACAAACTCTCCTTTTTCGCAAACCGGCGCTGTCCATGTAGTGACAGGTCCAGCTGAAGGCGGATCCCATTTTTCTTGTCCAGCAGCAATCTCAACATTAATAAATATTGCCTTCAAAAAAAATAAACTTGTGAGTATTACCCGCGCCAAAACCCTGTGCATCTATCCCCTCCTTATTGCTACGATTATTAAAATCGTGCTACTTATGGGCAAAAAAATAATACCGCTTACCTGATATCTTTTCCTGTGGTTGACATACTTAAGGCTCCGTGCTTGACGCCTTTTATTGAGGTCAAAGTATCTGACAGTTTTTGCACTTCTTTGGGATTTCCTCTTACGGCGATTATTTCTAGACAGTTATTATGGTCTAAATGGATATGCTGGGTAGATATGATTAGCTTCTGAAAATCGTGCTGGATATCCGTAATCTTATTTAAAAGCTCTCTTTTGTGGTGGTCATAAATAAGATTAATTGCTCCTGCTACCTCACGACCTTCCTGCCATTCCTTTTTCACCAGCTCCTGCCTAATTAGATCGCGGAAAGCCTCGGAACGATTAGAATAATTCTTGTTTCTAATAAGCTGGTCAAATTTATCCAGCAAATCTTTTTCCAATGAAATACCGAACCTAAATACTTTTGACATAGCTATCCTTTGGTATTACTTTTTTTATAATGATAGCACTAAATAAATCAATGTCAAGACAATTGTGCGGTGATTAGAAATCAATCCTAATACCACCCTTAGCGCCAACACCTTTACGATCGTCAGATTCCGCGAATCCATACCCCTCAACGAAAGGACTGATTTCGATACCAGTTTTCTTTTCCTCTTTTTTCTGGTCTACCGTCACCTGCGCACCTGGCTGCGCGATGATATGTGTTACCTGTTTTGTTGTCTGTGTCGGCATAAAAAATGCCCGATAAATCGTAAGTCCCACAAAGCCTATAAGCGCAATACCGGCCGCATAACGCAGTGTCTTGACCCAAGGCAAAAACTGAAAAAAACTCCCGGCGAATTTTAATAGACTAAACTTTTCGCTTTCCAACATTCTGCACCTTGCCCTTCAGCCACAGATAGAAAAACATTCCCAATCCTCCAACTATATTCCCAAGCGTAAAAGCTATTAATACCTTCATTTTTCCACCCCCTCTTTTGGCGATTTAACTTCGGCCCTCTCCAGTTTGCCTGTGATGACATTCATATCTTTAATAAGGCCCTGTTTAATAAGCTCGTTCATCTTTAATTTATAAAGCAGACTCTTGTGATCCCGTATGGCCACGGCAAGCCGCTTATATTCATGTGGGTCAAATTCAAGCCTTATCTTATTTACTTCTTCCATCCCGGCTTTTTACCTTTAAATCGTTTCTTAAGTCGCCTATTGCTTTAATAATCCGGTCGTTTTCTTTTTCAAAGAATTTGCAATGTAGATCAAACTCCGCCTTAGAAACGAACTGACTCCGCGGTGAATGTATCTGATCATTCGCCAGATGTTGAAATACCCTCTCCTCAAGCCTGACAATCTGCATCGTAACATTGCCCAGCATAAAGATAGCGATAGTCACTAATACCGGCGTGATATACTTTATCCAATTATTCTGCATAATTTATTTCCCCTTCGGATTAAGAGCTATCTGGCTAAGGTCCTCATCTATTAGCGAAATGTGCCGGTCAATCCGCTGCCTCTCCCTTGTAAGGAAATCCTTGTATCTCTGCAGGTCTTCCTTTGTTTGCTCGGAAACCTTCCCTCCCGGATATTTAGTTATTTTCTTTCCATCTTTGTATTCAACAATAATCTTATTGCTCGCCATCTCCTTCCTCCATTTTTAAGCTTGTCCACCTCTGACAGGCCTGATATAACACATATCCCAGGGCTTGCCCCAAGTAGTCTTATATCCGTCATATGGATATAATGCCCATGCGCCATCTATCCATGAAGCATTTGTGGTAGACGACCAGTACGGGGTCCAAGTATCCGGGAACGGCGTAAAGTAAAAGGTATCGAATGCGGGATTATATCTTGAGTGATCCACGATTGACATCAGCTCGTTTATATTCGGCAGCCTCCAGTCGTCGTGGCCAGCAAAATCAAGATTCTCGCAGGCATTGATTGCATCATACCAGTACATAGGTGATCCCAAGCCTGCCTGCGTCGGATCTTTTATCCACATAAGGCCAGTGACTAAGTCAATTACTGTTCCGTCTCCGTTATCAATAAATCTCTGGCCTCCGCCTATTGGGTAGCCCATCTGGTAAGAACCATCGTCCCCGGGTTGATAAATCATACTCTGACCTGTCTTGGGAAGACCGCCGTTAGAATTTATCTCATATACCCTTTTAAGTATTCTGCTTGCCTTTCTG
>JBFMGN010000367.1:0-4389 GCA_040752435.1 Spirochaetota bacterium | reverse complement strand
ACCGGAAGGCAAGTCCAGGTGGGCCCAAAGAGAGTTATCCTTGGGGGATGGCTTTTTTTGTGTTCATAATTCACCTGGACTTGAAACAAGTGAGCGCCGACCGACTAGGGAGGGAAAGCGTACAGGATGTACGCGCCAGCGAACGAGGCGGCCTGCAGGGAGCCGTCAGGAGGACGGCGACCGGAAGGCAAGTCCAGGTGGGCCCAAAGAGAGTTATCCTTGGGGGATGGCTTTTTTTGTGTTCATAATTCACCTGGACTTGAAACAAGTGAGCGCCGACCGACTAGGGAGGATATGGCGCGATACTGGCTGCATGGAATATAGAACTATTGCCGGGGTTAAGGTTTCCCTTTTCGGAATGGGGCTCATGCGGCTGCCTATGAAAAACGCAGACAGTATACCATTCGGGTCCGATGTTGACGAGGCTGAAGCGATAAAGATGATCCGCTATGCGGCGGATAACGGGGTTAACTATTTCGACACCGCCTACCCCTACCACGGCGGGCAAAGTGAAACAATTCTCGGGAGAGCGTTACAGGGAAGATACCGGGAGGAAGTTACCATCGCCACTAAACTTCCCTCCTGGCAGATAAAGTCGTACAAGGATATTGGAAAAAAATTCAACGAGCAGTTGGTTAAATTAAAAACCGACTATATCGATTTTTATCTTCTCCACTCACTGAACAAGGACTATTGGGCCAGACTCAAAGACCTGGGAGTCCTGGATTTTCTGGACAGGGCGAAAGAAGAGGGAAAAATTCGGTGCGCCGGATTTTCCTTCCATGACGAGACCTCCCTTTTCAAGAAAATAATCGATGCCTACCAGTGGGATTTCTGCCAGATACAGTTCAACTACCTGGATGAAAACGCCCAGGCAGGCAAGGAGGGGCTTACCTATGCCGGAAGGAAGGGAGTTCCCGTCATCGTCATGGAACCCCTGAAAGGCGGAAAACTAGCCCAAAGTTCTCCGGAGGTTCAGGGAGTCTGGGACACAAGTCTGCGGAGACGATCACCCGTCGAATGGGCTTTCAAATGGCTTTATACCAAACCCGAAGTTGCGGTTATATTAAGCGGAGTTTCGACCCTCAATCAGCTTAAGGAGAATATTAAAATTTTTAATACGATAAAAGATGACCCCTTACTGGAAAGCGACCTGGAACTTATAAAGGCAGTAAAAAAAGTATATGAAAGTAAAATAAAAGTGGATTGCACAGGCTGTAACTATTGTATGCCCTGTCCCTCCGGTGTCGGCATCCCTTCGGTTTTCGGCACCTACAATAATGAATTCATGTTCGGAAAAACCGACAATAGAAAAAGCATGTATGAGATACTATTTATAAAGAGAAACTGTGATGCGTCGTTGTGCACAGAATGTGGGGAATGCGAAGCGGTGTGCCCTCAACATCTCGCTATAATTGAGAAATTGAAAGAGGCCCATACCTATTTTACTGACTAACCGAAGTACCCAAAGATAGGGAGCCGGCTTTCCAGGCCTATAAGTTGCAGTTCCTTTCCAACCGGACTATAATATTATAAGTATTCTTTTAACGGAGGTGTGGAATGAAAATTTCAGGTTATGTTTTCAGCCTTCTCTTTCTTATGACCGCTTCACCGGCTTTCCCCCAGGCTGCGCCGGAATCGGATGTTTTTCCGCTTTCAAAGGGAAAACTGACCCTTTATTTCATCGGTCATGGCACGTTGAGGTTCGACTACAACGGCACTGTTATTCATATCGACCCGGTGAGTAATTATACGGATTATTCAAAACAACCCAAAGCCGACATCATTCTCATCACCCACGAACATGGTGATCACCTGGATCTCAAAGCCATTTCCGCCGTCTCGAAAGATGGGACTCAGATCGTTTGTAATAAGGCATCATACGATAAAATAAGCAAAGGGAAAATTCTGGAAAACGGCCAATCCTTTTCAACGTCCGGTATTACGGTCGAAGCTGTTCCAGCTTATAACACAACTTCCGGAAGAGACCGTTTCCATCCCAAGGGCAGAGATAACGGATACATCCTTACAATCGAGGGGAAGCGGCTCTACATTGCCGGGGACACAGAAGATGTTCCGGAGATGAAGAACCTGAAAAATATAGATATCGCCTTTCTCCCCATGAATCAGCCCTACACCATGACACCGGAGCAGGTAGCAGAGGCGGTAAAAATGTTTCACCCGGCAATTCTCTATCCCTACCATTACGGGGATACGGATGTGTCCAAACTGTCCGCTCTTTTGAAAACCATCCCCGGCACGGAACTGAGAATCAGAAACTTGAAGTAACATTTTATGCCGGACCTGCCTGTCCCTGACTTTATCACTTTACACGATTATTTGTTCCTGCCATATTCTTTTATAGTATCAAACATAGCCAGTACGTTCTCCAACGGAGTTTCTTCCAGGATATAGTCATGGCTTGCCCCTGCAACATACCCTCCACCGGGAAACTACGTGTTTCATGCGGAACCGGGACGCTGCCCGTGACAAGCATGTTCACACGTAATCCTCACCAAACTGTTCTCCAACAAGGTCGTGAAGTTTTTTGATGTCTTCAGCGCGGTCTTTTTTGCACACTAACGTCGCCTGGCCCGTATGAACAATGATAAGGTCATCGCAGCCGATACCTGCAATAAGGTAATTCGGGTTATCCGATACGACCAGGGTATTCCTGGAATCCAATAGCAGGCACTTACCCCCTTGCCATGTATTGCCGTTTTCGTCCGGTTTACATATTTCGGCATACGCCGGCCAGGAGCCAATATCCAGCCAGTTCAAGAACATTGGAAGTGCAACTATCTTTACCCCGGGATCCTTCGATGCAGGTTCCATTACGGCAAAATCGACACTGATTTTCTTTAAACCCGGATAAAGGGCGGTAAGAACGTTTGCCTGGTCTTCAGCCCCCCAGGAATCTGAGATTTTCATTATGCCCTCGTAAACTCCGGGTTCGTATTTTTTTACACAATCAAGGAAGGTCCCTGCCTTCCAGATAAACATACCGCTGTTCCATAGATATCGCCCGCTTCCGGCCTTAAGGTACCTTGTGGCTGTTTCAGCATCGGGCTTCTCTTTGAAACGCTTGACGACCTTCGAGCCCAGAAGGAAATCATTGCCAAGTTCGAGGTATCCGAACCCTGTAGCCGGATAATCCGCTTTGATCCCGAAGGTTACAAGGGTGTCAGGCTCCTTTTCTACGATCTCGTATCCATTTCTTACAATGGACAGGAACTCATCTACCGGCTCGATAATATGATCCGAGGTAAACACGGCAATAACGGCTTCGGGCTCCTTCTTCCGTATAACAGCGCTGCTGTATGCAAGGGCTGCCAAGGTATCCCTGCCCTCCGGTTCACCGAGGAATTGTTCAGCCTTAAACCCTGAAAGCCGTTTAAGAATTATATTTCGCTGGGCTTCTCCGGCACAGATAAACCGGTTGCCCTTTTCCACCAGTCCATCGAGACGCTGGAAAGCGATTTCCAGAAGACTTTTACCGTTTACCAAAGGCAGAAGCTGCTTGGGCAGGTCTTGCGTACTCATAGGCCACAGCCGTTTTCCCGAACCGCCGGCCAGTATCACGGCATATAACATCCTCTCCTCCTTTTTATAACAACTTATTGTATCAACCTTTTGTTTTTAAACACAATCGGCCTAAAGAATTGTCCGATAATACAGTCTGATGAAGCCTTTGGCTGCACCGGGCGCAAAATTTCTAGAGGAATAGCATTCAGGAGGAAGATGCTCTTCCCCGGTTTGGCGGAATTGCCCGTTCAGGTACACGTTGAATTTGTAATATTATGCAGAATTTTCCGGTAAAGAAAGGTAAATCCTTCGATGCGGTTCAATTTAAACTGGGCATCAGTACTCCAGATACTGTCATTGTACTCTTCGACCACCCGTGAGAAATAAGTATGCGCTACCCGCAGCAGCTTAAGACTATAGGCAAAATCACGCACCATTTTGTTTTTTTTCTGCTCAACCTTCCGGTTTACCCCTGCAATTCCATGGATAGCCTGAGAAAAATTTAAGAAACCTTGTTTATAGTACGCATATGCCGGGTCCCTGTGAAATGCAACCTGATTCCCGGAACAATTCCTTTTGTCAGTGTCTGAAAAATGTTTACCTGTTCCGGCAGGGCCGTACCCGTTTTCATCCCCGTGTCTTAGTTCATCGGAATGGGCCGCCAGGTTAAGATAGGCTTCATTCAATACCATCATTTTCAATTCCTGGATTTCCCTTTTATCCGGCGGGAATAAATCAGGATGATTTTTTTTGGCAAGATCATGGTAGGCGTGTTTAATCGCTTCTCTGGTGGCTCCTGGTTTTAGTCCCAATATTTCATGGAAATACCGATTATTCACCGCCCAAAATCCTTAAACTTTCAAT
>JBFMGN010000366.1:0-4395 GCA_040752435.1 Spirochaetota bacterium | reverse complement strand
GATTCTGTTACCAAAGAAAAGGCGGAGAAGCTTATAGATCTACTCGAGCTTTATCCCGAGAAAATGGGTTACCACCTGGATTACGGAATAGAATTGCAGAGCGCAGGGATAAGTATAAGATTAATTCCCGGCAATCATTCGGTCCCCTGCAGCATGGTGCGCCTGGCTGAAGAACACGTTATAGTCCTCTATACTTCGGATACTGCTTATAACCCTGAGCTTAAAAAGAAAACCGGCGAATGCAATGTGCTTATCCATGAAGCCACCAGCGCCCATTCCGGAATTACCGAGCTTGCACCTGACGGGCATAGCTCTGCCTATCAGGCCGGTCTGGCTGCCAAAGCGGCGGACGCACAAAAGCTTTTCTTATGTCACCTTTGCAACAATAGATATCCTGCAGCAGACAGCGCTTTAAGCGAGGCCAAAAAAGCCTATCCCGGAGAGGTCATAATGCCTGAGCTTTTTAAATGGTACGACCTTTGACTGGTTTTTTTAACCGTCCGGCTTAAAGCCCGATACCCACCATCAGATTGCTTCGCTATTGATCTTTCAATACCTTGAGGATGATGTAGTTCCAATGTATGATTTCCGGGGAAAACATATTTTGATATTGTTCGAAGATTTCATCGGATTTCTTCTTAATACTCGACTGGGCATTAAAACGGGGAACTACGATATAATCGCAATCCCTTAAGTTTCCATAAGACACCAGGCCTTTTAGAGGATGATCGGTAAACTCATGTTTCGTAAGCACAAGGATCTTTTCCCCCCGGCACTGTTTTAGAATTACGCCTATCTGTTCCCCCTCTTCCGGGGATTCCACGTATAATTTACCATCCTGAACGAAGGAGGTTCCTTTCACGATGTAATCGAAATCCGTGCTCAGGTAGAGATCATTTTTCCTGCCGATAATAGTATAGGTAACCGGATCAATCTTGCCCGAGGGGGTAAAAACTTCAATATTGTTATAGTTCACCGTGGGCTCGAGCAGCCGGCGCAGAGAACCGAGGTTATGCGTGTAAATAGAGTATTTCTGGCAATCCTCCCATGATCTCTCAGCAATAATATTAGCCAGATGAAAGATAGTGCTGCCTGCCCCTAAAAGGATTTTCACCGGCCTGTTCAATTTTCTTTCCGCAATATCGTTCTTTATCTTATCATAGACCCCATTGGCCACTTTAATTTTCTGGGTTACATAGAGATGCTGTTTTTGGTAGAACTTGATCATTTTGTCGTTTATAGAGAGCAAGAAATTACCTTTTTTCAGATCATCACTTTCTTTTCTGAACAGCTTGACCCCCAGTTCGTCCTCGTAACGTTTTAGCTGGGTATATACCCACAGGTTGCTGCGGTAGGAGGCCTGGTACTTTTTTTTCAAGTAGCTTTTCACACTCTCTATGGGTATTTTGATGTCCCAGATCGATTCAAAATTGCTCCTTTCATATTCTTCTTCGAACAAGTAAAAAATACTCATGACCAGATCTTTTTGCTTCAAGCGGTGTTTGGAAGGTAACTGATTCAAGTTTTCACTTCTCGCCTTCATTGTTACAAAGCCCTACTCTGTTAATTATAGTTTCTTTTTTTCATTTGTAAACTAACGCGGCTGCCCCTTAAGTGTAATTCCGAGTGGTCTTATCTTAACACGCCTAGTTCCCCTCCAGGGGAAAATTTTAACAAAGTTTGTCCTATGGCGGCTGACGCTGCCATGGACTTAGCTTAGCAGTCATAGCACTGGTAACGGGACAGCCTGAATTATTTAAAGAATCGCTCACTTTAGGTAGTACTAAAGATCCAGGAAAATGGTTTGGTGGCCGCACCATGCAATGAATTTTCCAAAATCCTTTCCTTTTATAGTAATGGTCACAGTATTGATGTTAGGATGAAAGTTAACATAGTCAGCTTTTATCAGCGCACGGTCCAGAATAAGAATAACATGCCGTTCAACATCGTTTATAAGACCAAAGGGGGATACTGCACCTGGTGTAAGATCTAGATATTTTGCAAGACGCTCCGGCGACGCAAAGCTTAGCTCTTTGTCGCTGATTTTATTTTCCATTTCTTTGATACTGATCTTTCTTGAATCGAGCAAAACTGCAAGATAGTGCTTTTCCCCCTTCTTGTTTCGTAGAAAGAGATTTTTACTATGGAGCCCTTTAATGTTCTCCCAGTACTCTTTGGCTTCATCTACAGTATACACAGCCGGGTGCTCATGCCTGGTATAGGGTATTCCCAGGGATTCGAGCGCCTCATAAACCTTTCTTTCTTTTTCATCCATATCGTTTCCTTTCTGCGGTAATCTTTGGATGGTAGGAAAAGCTAAGTAGGTGTGTCAAGTAAAATTCGGGTAGAGCGGATATTTTCACCAGCAGGAATGAATATTTTTTTCGTTCATGCTTAGTTCCTGGTCGATAAAAGAAATAAGACATTCTAACAGCCATGTCGAGATTTTAGGATAAATAGTAATTTATTTTAGGATTGCTTAAGTTTCCAATAATATTTTGGAAAAATATTTGCAGTCTCGCAAATTCTATCTCAGAATAATAATTACTGAACCAACTTTATCCTGGGACCCGCTGTATTTTTTATAGAATACTTACACTCGGTATTTTCTTAAGATGTCGGGGCTTCATATTGTTATTTAAAGCGGGCGAGATGTATATTCCTGAAGTGCTTATGTCGGCGAAGGCGATGACGGCTGGGATGGAGATCGTGAAGCCGCTGATAACAGGGGTGAGATACCTTCGCATGGGAAGGTGGTCCTGGGCATGGTCAAGGGGGACTTGCATGATATCGGGAAGAAGCTGGTTGGGATGATTATGGAGAGTGCGGGGATAGAGGTGGTGAACGTAGGTATTGACAGCTCCTTTTTGTTGAAGTTTTTCACGAGGACGGTCAAGTTCAGGAATATCTTTAATCTTTTTCATCTCAGATGGAGTTGCGCATTCTCTGCCAACTCCAATGCGATTGACATTCGTTCAGACTTTTCTTCTGGCCAGCCAACAATGTTAGCATGTCGAGGCGGGGTATTATCGGGAATAATTTTCAAATTTTTACTAAGAACTTTAAAGGCAGAAATGTCTGCACGCCCTAATAGCGGAAGACCTCGTTTTTGAGCAACCTCTCTGTCACCGATTCTCCATATTTCACTGTCAGATAAATTTGAAATACGAAAGACTGATGTTTCTTCATTCGGTGCAGGTAGAAAAGCACTGTATTTAACTCTTTGATTTATAGCACTAAACTGACTTTTATGAAGGATATAGCGGGCTAAATATTCTTCTGGATTTACCTGATTCAAATTTAATTGACTCATCATTATGGATATAGACGGCGAAGGTTTTCTATAACGATTGAAGGGATCGAATCTCCGAAATATTCTTCCCCATGGATTTTATTGCTTCCAAATATTCCGGCAAATGTAATCATGTTTTTCCCGTTAAAACTTATTGCAAAAATCAGCTTTTTATCTTTGTACCATTCCAGTCCTATTTCGCCAGAGGGTTCTGCTAAAATTTGCGGCATTGGAAATGAAGAAGGGAGCAACTGAATAAAGTCTAATGCCTCATAAATAGAGTCTTTTGACACTGGATTTGCACCATATCCATCCCAATTCTTCTCAGAACAGTCTTTATAAAGTTCTAAAAGCGATTCAGCAGCTTCTTCGAGTGGGCGACCAATTGTTACAGTGGTTTTCCAGATTTCTTTTTTGCTGTATTCCATTTTACGTGGAACATAAAAGCTGGGGCAATCAATACATTGAACTGCTACGCTCATAAAAATAGCTCCTTTGCTTTTTCAGTAATACTCTCAAAAAATATTTTATTCTTAAAATGCCGTAATTTATCAAGAGTATCCCATGCGTCTTCTTCGCTTATTCCTTCAGATTTTTGCTTGAATACATCAATATCTAATATTATAGGAAGAATACTTGGATTTACAACTTGTTCCAATGCCTGTGTAATTATCGCCGCCGCATCTATCTCTGGTTCATGTATAACAACGCGTGTCAGAAAGCTGCTTACTCCTTGCGGCAAGCCGGCTGGCACAATCGGCGCTGCGGTAAGATAATCGCTAAAATCCCTGATAGGAAGAGGAAATTCCATCCTATTAATATATCGTAAAGCTACTCTTGTTATCTCAGTAGAAACGACACCTCCATATAATTGCCATACCCTATGCGCTTCATCGCGAAGCTGTTCCCATGTTTCATACGGCTTCAACCTGCTAAATGTAAAACCATCTATCCTTGCCTGGAATATCTGTTTCTGGTCAGCAGAAGTGAATATATAACCATAGATTGCTTCAGTGCCGGATGAAACAGGTGGTTCGCCCTTTTTAAATTCAAACTTGCCTTCCCATTTATGCCGTGTTTTTTTGTCTGGATATTGACCCGAT
>JBFMGN010000365.1:0-4402 GCA_040752435.1 Spirochaetota bacterium | reverse complement strand
ACAAGGGCCCTTTGTCGGTCCTCAAGGTAAACTTACAATCGATGCGAAGACACACACGTATATAATGAATACGCACCTTGGGCGGGTTAATCCGGACGGCACAATTTCTGTGGTAAAAAGCCTGGGTGAAGTATTCCCAAAACCTGCGATCGATTGTGATGCCCGAAAACCATAGAAGTTGACCGGTAAAAAAATGCATCAATCGTAGAAGCTATTGTACGTTGAGTTTTCAATAGGCTTAAATGGTGATTCCGTCCATCACCTTATCTATAGGCGTTAGCCTATAGATAAGGTGATACTACCCCCCTTTATCGCCCAAGCTTCTCGCCCTCGAAGGGGGCTACAATCGGCCGAAGGCCGTACCATACGGAACGAAGATACTACGGGCGTAAGCCCGTAGTGATTCATTGTGGGTGGAGTCGGCCAAATATACGGGGCTCCGGCGGGTGCGGTATTAATCGGCGGCGGCGAGTCGGTACTCTCATCGTTCATACGACCGATAGTGGCGCAGGCTTTTATACTCTTCTTTGCGATGATAGTAATTCGATTTCGGCCTAAAGGACTTTTTCAGAAATAAAACAGAAACATAATCGGAAAAGCGATGATGCAGGCAAACATGCTAAAGAATAAATTGTTTAGAATTGGACTATACAGCCTTGTAATAATTCTTCTATCTTTTTTTCCATTTCTTGCCGGTCCCTATCAGGCTGGATTGTTTGGCAGGTATTTAATCTTCGGCTTGTTTGCAATGAGCTTTGATCTTCTCTGGGGATACGCAGGTATAATGAATTTCGGACATGCTGCCTTTTTCGGACTTGGGGCTTATAGCGTGGGTCTTATTATGAAATATGTACATGTTTCATCGGCTTCCTTATTGGCAATCGTGGCCTCCGTTTTTGTTCCGATGCTTTTCGCTTTGTTTATTGGATATTTTCTTTTTTTTGGGCGTGTAACCGGTGTATATTTCGCGATTGTAACTATGGCATTATCGATAATGATGCAGTCAATTGCGATCGCCGTTGACTTTACAGGCGGCTTGAATGGACTGCGGGGTTTTCCTCCCGTCAAAATCACGATCCCCGGTCTTTTCGTTTTAAAAATGACAGGCGACTGGGCACCGTATTACTCGGTTGTTATTATATCAGCCAGTTTGTTTTTTCTGGCCTTTAGAATTGTTAACTCTTCTTTTGGACGGGCATTGGAAGCGATGCGCAACAACCCGGAAAGACTGGAATCTATCGGGTATAATCCGGCCACCTTGCAATTAATAATATTTGTGATTGCCTGTGGTATGGCCGGCGTCTCAGGGGCTCTCTATGTACCTATCGGGCATATTTCGCCGGAGATTCTCGGTTTGTTGTTCTCGACCAATGCCCTTGTTTGGGTCAGCATCGGCGGCAGAAGAACATTGCTCGGAGGTTTTATAGGTGCCTTGCTTGTTTCTTATCTGCAGTATTTTCTGGGTGCAACGCTTCAAAACCTTTGGTACCTCCTGATCGGATTATTCTTTGTGTTAGTCGTACTTTTTAGAAGTGAAGGGATTATGGGATTCTTTAAGGCTCGCAGCCCCGGAGCATCCCGAACTTAAGCGATGAGGAATATGGCAGGTGGGTCGAAACGATGATCGTGCTTGAAACCCGAGGCTTGATGAAACATTTCGGTGGAGTGGTAACGGCAGATCATCTGAATTTTTCTTTACAAGAGGGTGAACTTCGCTGTCTGATAGGACCGAATGGGGCAGGGAAAACAACTTTTTTTAATCTGATTTCAGGCCAACTGCATGCAGATAATGGGCAGATATTATTCTATGACCAGGATATTACCGCCGTTCCAGTTCACACCCGGGCGCGTTTAGGTATCAGCCGGAAATTTCAGTCACCAACGGTTTTCGATGAACTTAGTGTAGTCGACAACATACGCGTGTCCACCCGCGGCAAATCTTCTCCCTTTACGCTTTTTTTCAAACGCTTCAACCCTGAATTTGAGGATATCGCCGAACAGTTGGTTGAAAAAGTGCATCTTACCGCCAAACGAAACTGGCCGGCTTCCAAACTGTCACATGGTGAGAGACAAAGGATAATCTCGGCCTTGGAACTATCTCAGAAAAAAAGAGAATCACCAATATAGATGAAAAAATTTTGAATTACTTTCCTATTTTGCGGGAACGATTAAACCAGAAAGCAGGCACCCTATCGGGGGGTGAGCAGCAGAGCTTAAGTATTGCGAGGGCACTGGCTGGTAATCCAGGTTTATTGCTTCTGGATGAATCTTCCGAGGGCTTGCAGCCCAACCTGATTCAACATTTACGGGATATTATTATACAAATCAGCATTGAACGGGAACTTGCAATTTTACTGGTAGAACAAAATCTTGATTTTGCGCTTGCGATAACAAACAGAGGGTATGTAATGGAAAAAGGGGCAATTGTTGAACACGGCCCGGCCGATAAGTTGAGAAATGATACGGTTGTCCAGGAATACCTTGGGATTTAATATTTTGCAACCGGACCTGATGGCAGGCCTTGAGGGTCAATACAAAAAAATATATACTGGGGCGATACAATCCACGTACATAGAAGGCAGAGTGGGACATATCGACGGACAGTACGTGTTCTGTTGTTCTGTCCGGCGATTGAATGATCCGTAAAACGGTATGACACAGTTTGAAACCTTTGATCAAGAATTAACCAGCGCAGAACGCCGGCTTATGGCGCGCTTGACTACCCCTGGTAGAATCCAGGCTTTCCTCGATGAACTCACCTACAGTGCGGAAGAAATTTATCGCTGTCCCCTCCGGGTACTCCGGGAGCGGACCGCCCACTGCTTTGACGGTGCTTTGTTCGCCGCGGCGGCGCTGCGGCGCATTGGGTATCCCCAGTTGATTCTGGATATGCTTCCCGGCAGTCGGGATGACGACCACCTGCTGGCCCTGTATAAGCGTGCCGGGCATTGGGGCTCATTAGCCAAATCAAATTTCGTCGGCTTAAGGTTTCGGGAACCTGTTTATCGCACCCTGCGGGAATTGGTGATGTCTTACTTCGAGCAATTTTACAATGTGGAACATGAAAAGACATTGCGGGGTTACACCGTGCCCTTGAATTTGAAAACGTTTGACAAGTTCAACTGGATGACAAAGGATGACCAACTGGAGAGGATAGCCGCCCGGTTGGACGAGATTCGCAGAGTCAGCTTGCTTACACCGTCCATGATAGACAACCTTTCACCGGTGGATGAACGTTCGTACCGGGCGGGTCTTGTCGGGGTGAATGAAGCCGGTCTGTATAGACCGTCGCGCCTAAATTGAGACTACGCACCTCTATTCCTCATAAAAAGTTGGTTCCTATATATTTAGAATCGGAACTTTCAATATTGAAAAGCTGTCCTTTAATGGTCCTGGAAAAATATGATCACCGATTTTACTATTGGAATAACCATATTTGTCTTCACAGTAAGGAGACGAATAGGGAAAATACAAAAAACCATGGAGAAGAAAAGAAAAAACTTTTCCGGAAGGGTCATATTGAAAAATGGAAAAGAAGCGGGTTAAGTCAGCAACACTATTGTTTGAGGGCAGAGCTTAAGAAAAGCACCTTCAATTACTGGAGTCGTAAGTTTATATTATCTACTGATCGTTTCATAGCAGCAATTGCCTGAGGACATATGAACAGCCTTCCCGCATTAGCTGCGCATCGTTGGCTACACTAACCATCCTAGCTCCGCGTTGTGCTGCTCGCAGTGCAAATTCAAATGAATCATAATGGCACCCTACCACAAAGCTATATTTTCTTGACAATTCCTTAATTCGCTTCAGTACAGTTAAGATTTCAGGATGCTCGAATTGTCCGCCTGTTCCAAGAGACACAGAAAGGTCCACCGGACCCACTAGAACTGCATCAATTCCCGGCACAGACAGTATCTCTTCCAACTGCGACAATGCCTCAGAGGTTTCAATCTGAACCACAACCATTATATCCTGATTCAGCCGCTCCAAACGTTCTGTTAATGGGCGATCGTTGTCTGAGCAATTTAGTGAATGAAAACCCACACCCCGGCGCCCCATAGGCGGGTAACGACTGGCAGCGACAATCAACTCGGCAGTTGCCCTGTCCGAGACTCGCGGCACAATAATTCCTGAAACCCCACAGTCTAGTGTTCTGGCAATCAGGTGATATTCAGCATCAGGAACTCGCACAAGGGTTGTCAAGCCAAGCGGCTGGGAGGTCCGTAAAAATGCTGTTATACTTTCCAGGCTGGTGCAGGAATGTTCCATGTCGATCCAGACCCAATCGAATCCAGACTGAGCAAATATTTCGGCCGTTGACGCATAAGGAAATTCCCAAATTACCGTACCCCATACAGTTAGATCGTTTTCAAGCTTCTGCCTGAGGCGGTTCGGGCATGAG
>JBFMGN010000364.1:0-4406 GCA_040752435.1 Spirochaetota bacterium | reverse complement strand
CGCCTTTTTCCCGGCCGTAACCGGTATTGATGCAGGCGTCGGAATGAGTGGAAGCCTGAAGGACCCAAGGAAGTCTCTATCCCGGGGGACTTTCGCCTCCATAGGAGTGACCGCCGCCGGCTATATCGCTATTACCCTGGTATTTAGTTTCGTCCGGCCGGAACTGCTAAAACCGGTAAGCGGCCGGATTCAAACAGCCGTAGATATCTTTTCGGATGTCCAGTTTGTTCCTATTGTTCTCCTTATCGGTATTCTGTTTGCAACCGGGTTTTCCGCCCTCTCCTACTTTATGACATCCCCCAGAATATGCCAGACGCTCGCGGTGGATGGTGTATTACCCAAATTCTTCTACTTTTTACGTAAGGATTTTTCCAAAAAGGGCAAGGAACCCAGGTGGGCTGCGGTTTTGACCTTCTGCCTTGTAATGCCTGTCATTTGGTGCGGCGATCTAACAATCTCTTCCACTATCGTAGGTATCTGTTTTCTTGTAGTATACGGGTGGGTCAATCTCGCCGCGTTTTTTGAAAGGGTCAGCGGTAATCCCAGTTTCAGACCGTCATCCTGGGGGCATTGGGGGATATCGTTGTACGGCTTTCTTGTATGTATAATTGTGATATCGCTCTTTAATATTTTCATCGGCCTTGGTGTATTAATCTCACAGGGACTTATCTTTTACCTGCTGCTCAAGTATAAATCCAACGAAAAGCTTGAAGGAGTATGGTGGGGTCTTCTTTTTTCTTTCCTGAACTGGGGCTTTAGACAGATGAGGAAAATAATTCAGGGAAGCAGGAACTGGAGGCCCATCGTTGGAATTTTTTGTTTTGCCGATAAAGAGCTCGAATCCATCGATGTTCTGGATATGGGTAGAAAAATTTCAGACTTTAAAGGCATGACTATGGTAAATATATTATTAACGCAAAAGGTTGATAAGCCTGTCTTTCCCGTGCCCGATGGAGCTCAGCTTATACAGGCAGGCGGAAATGAGTTTGAAAACTCAATCAAAGCCATTATTCAATCCGCCGCTCCGGGAGGGTTTCATATGAATACCGTCCTTCTGCCGCTGGATACCAGACTTAATCTGATTTCACTTATTGAAGATATGATGCCCATGCAAAAGAATGTTCTTTTATACAAGCATGGAGTTATTACCAACGCCCAGGCCAACAGGATTGATGTATGGTGGAAAGGTGAAGAAAACGGTAATTTGATGGCGCTTTTCGCCTACATCATCAGCCAGAGTGATGTTATCCCGGGCAGAAGACGGTATAACATACGGATAATCCGTAAACTCGAAAAAGACGAAAGCCCTGATGCCGCCCGGCTGGCCGTGGAACAGTTAATGGATGGGGCCCGCCTTAGGGGTGAGATTCGGATACTCCCTGACGAAGCTAAGGAAATTCACGATACAATCCGCGAAAACTCTTTTGATTCATCCCTCATATTGATAGGTATGCCTGGGAAACGGGTGTCTGAGGTCGCAGGTTTTTTTTCTCTGGACAAGGTGTTTTTCACCCGGGAGCTTCATCAGTTCAACGACTTTCCTCCGATCATGTTTGTCAAAGCCGCGGAAATAGTTGACCTTTTGGAATAGTCATCTACCATGAATAGGAAATCGGATATTACGGTGATAAGAGCTTCTACCATGGGTTTCTGCATGGGCGTCCGTCGGGTTATGCAGATAGTGTATGATCTTTTGGATTCAGAAAAAGAAAAACCTATCTGCACTCTGGGCCCCTTAATTCACAACCGCCTTGTGCTGCAGGAACTTGAAATGCTTGGTGTCCGGCAGGTAGAAACTCCCGGTGAGGTTGACAGGGGAACGGTTGTCATTCGTGCCCATGGGGTACCGCCCTTGGTAAGAAAGGCATTCGAGGAGAAAAAAATAAAAATAGTTGACGGTACCTGCCCGAGGGTTCTTCGTTCTCAGAAAATTGTGCGGGAGCACAGCGAAAAGGGCGGTCATACTATTATAGTCGGTGATGAAAACCACGGGGAGGTAAAAGCCATTGCCGGGTATGCGGTAAGCCCCCTTAAGGTTGTTCAGGATATTCGGCAGGCTGAAAATCTAACCATACGGGACAATACCCTGGTAATCGGTCAAACAACCTTGACGCAAGAAGAGTATGAGCTTATTTTAAGCGTCTTCAGCCGCAAGAATTCCAATATTACTATTTGCCAAAGCATATGTCCTGCAACCCAAAAGCGGCAGCAGGCACTTACCGATCTTTGCCGGAAGGTTGATGCAGTTATCGTAATCGGCGGAAAAGAGAGTTCCAATACTCGTCGTCTTTTCCTGACAGCGGAAAAGGAGGTGGGAGCAGCCTGGCATATTGAAGAAGCAAGGGAGATCCCCGAAGAATTAAAGCGGTACAGGATAATCGGCATTACTGCGGGGGCTTCCACTCCGGACTGGATTATTGATGAAGTTGAAGAAATGATTGTACGCTTGTAATGTGGTTTAATGGGCAGCGATAACAATGGGGTAAATGTAAGATCCGGGCAGGATAAAAAAGCATTTATCTAAAGATAATGAAACCGTTTAACGATGAAACTTTTTAGTAAAGAATATGGGAAGGGATATCCCGTAATAATCCTTCATGGTTTACTCGGTTCATCGGATAACTGGCATCCTATTGCCAAGCGACTTGAAAATCGTTTCAGGGTTATTACCGTCGACCTGCGGAATCATGGACGTTCGCCCCATGCTGAAGTGTTTAACTACGAGATAATGGCCCGTGATATTGCCGACTTACTGGATGAGAAACAAGTATCCGCTTCACACTTTATCGGCCATTCCCTCGGCGGCAAAGTCGCCATGGAGGTTTCTTTAACCTATCCAAAGAGAATCGGAAAGCTGATTATCGTTGATATTAACCCAAAAACGTACCAACCGTACTATGAAAATATTTTCGAGACAGTTAAAAACCTGAATCTTGATTGCATTACTTCCCGCAAAGAGGCCGAAGAAAAATTTATCCCTTCAGTCCCTGACAGGCTTGTACGCCTTTTCCTGTTGAAGAACCTGTATCGCGATTCCCAGGGAAAATACAAATGGAAGATAAATATTAACGGCCTGGCAAAAAATTATGACAATATCTGGGTCGGTATAAAGGAAGATTCGCGTGTGCCCTACAGTGGGCCGGTTCTCTTTATACGCGGTGCACTTTCGGATGCGATTCGTGATCAGGACATTCTGCATATACAAAAACTTTTCCTTAAGGCTCAGATTGTGACGGTTCCCGATGCAGGGCACTGGATTCATGCCACTCACCCGGATACTTTCACCCGTATTGTGTTTGATTTCTTTAAACCAGCAAAGTAAGCATTGCTCGGTGAAGACCGAACCTATACGTATACAGTTTTTTCAATTTATGGTATCCCTTGACAATCATAAGGCTATTTGAGATTATCAAAAGAAAGCGTAGATGGAGAGGAGTGCGAATAACCGCCAAGTCTTTCGATGCTGATACGCTAAAGGAGGCGGTACATGTCAAGGAAAACTCAAAATCTGACGGACGAAAAATTATCGGCGATAAGGCATTCTACGGCTCACATTATGGCGGAAGCGGTTTTGCAAATGTTTCCGGATGCAAAAACAGCCATCGGACCGACCATAGAAAACGGCTTTTATTACGATTTTGATCTTCCCAGACCCTTAACACCGGAAGATCTCGAAGAAATTGAGTCCAGGATGAAGAAGATCATAGACAATTCTGTGAACTTTGAAAAGAAAATTATCAGCCGGGACGAAGCCGTTGAACTGTTTAAGGATCAACCGTATAAACTTGAACTAATCGGGAGCCTGCCGCACGGAGAAGAAATATCTGTTTATACACAAAATACTTTTACAGATCTCTGCCGGGGGCCTCACGTCGGGAACAGTGCCGAGCTCAATTCCGAGGCTTTTAAGCTTCTTTCGGTAGCCGGCGCATACTGGCGCGGCAAAGAAACAAACCCCATGCTTCAGCGTATCTACGGTACGGCCTGGGCGAGTTCGAATGATTTGCGGCTCCACTTAAAACAACTGGAAGAAATTGAAAAGCGGGATCATAGAAAGCTGGGAGCCGAACTTGATCTTTATTCAATCCATGAAGATGCCGGACCGGGCTTAATTCATTGGCACCCAAAAGGGGCGCGCATACGGCTTGCCATAGAGGATTACTGGAGGAAAGAACATCTTAAGAATGGCTATGAGATACTATATACACCCCACATAGGCAAATCCTTTCTCTGGAATACCTCGGGACATCTCGATTTTTACAGGGAGAGCATGTATTCGGCGATAAAAGTAGACGAACAAGACTATTTCATAAAACCGATGAATTGCCCTTTTCACATTCTCATTTATAAAACGGATATCCGATCCTACCGGGATTTACCGTTACGATGGGCGGAGCTGGGTACCG
>JBFMGN010000363.1:0-4412 GCA_040752435.1 Spirochaetota bacterium | reverse complement strand
TGATTGTAATTATCATTATGCCAAAGGCGATCGCCCCGCCAAGCAGAAAGCTTCGTTTTTTCTGACGGTTCAGGTTACGCAGAGCTATTATTATTCGTTTCATTCCCCCTCCTTCTACTCAGCCTGAATGGCCTTGACAGGCTGAATCTTAAGAGCAATCCAGACCGGGTAAAGGTGGGCAATAATGCCGATCACAATAACCGTTAAAAGCGCCGCTAGAAGGGATAATGGTAAGATAACAGGCTTCAAGACCGGTCCTGCGAAGAGTATTTGGAGGAAAGCATTGGTGGTCTGAATACCTATTACGCCGAGGACGGCGATGATCAGCGCGCCGAGAATAATACCGAGTACTCCGAAGGTAATTGTTATTGCCAGCGTTTCCAGCAAAAACATTTTCCAAACGAACGATTTTTGGGCGCCCAGGGCGCGCATCGTACCTATCTCAGAGGTTCTCTCTATTACCGATATCACGAGGGTATTCATAATGATGATGATTGCCACAATTGCCACGATAATAATTGCGACATTAAAAACTGTTTTCATTACATCCGCGGTTGTAGCAAAAGGCCCGGCCGCCTTTTTCCAGTTTCCCGCCTGCACGGCCACTCCTTCTTTGGAAAACCATGCATTCAAGTCCGCAATAAACCGGTCGGCCTTTCCGGGGTTTTTCAACTTTAGAAGAATGAAGTTCCATGCACCTGTATCGATTGTCAAGGCCCGTTCTCTGTCGGATGTATTCGACAGGGCCTTTAACAGCTTTTCTTCAAGCGAGCTTTCATTTCCAGTATCCTTTGTAACTACGACCGTCTCGGAAAACAGGGAATCAAGATTTTCGTTACTCAGATCCGGTATGACCGCTTTATCGCCTTCAAGCTGTATCTCTCCCTTGCTGGAGATGGTCATACCCTGGAGGGCTCTTAAGGTCTGAATATCCACATACGCGATCATTTCCAGGCCTTCGGTTTTTTGTTTAAAACTGAATATTCCGGTAATCGGGACTTCCCGAATTTTAAAACCTGTATACCCATGCCCAAACCCCTGGAGGAGGATCTTGTCTCCCGCATGGAGATCGGTTTTAAGCTCTTTGTTGGCTTTTACAATGTGCTCTTTTGAAATAAGGATTCCTTCTTCACCCTGTTTAAAAAATTTCCCCTCATTAAGGGTTATATTGTTGAACAGTTTCCAGTAGGTATCAGCCTCGATACCGAAGAGCATCGTAAACACCCTGGATTCCGCGGATTCTTTTCCCTCGACGCTTAATATGCTGAAACCCGTCACCTGGGGGGCAAAGGCGGTAACCTCTCCATGTGAAGACAAATAATTCCTGACCTTTTCGAACTCTGGAATTATGGGTGTAGTTTCCATCCTGCCGGGGGACTGAACCCCGAAGAGAGAAATTGGGGCATCCGCTTTGCCGCTTATCATTACGTGGCCTGTATAGTTATCTATAAAACTTCGCTGAATACCGAGGGCTGCGGTATCCATCAGGGAGTTGCCTACTACAAGTACGGCGATACCGATTGTAATAATGATACCGATTATAAGGGTTTTCGACTTATGTTCCAAAAGATTCCGGAAAGCTATTCTAATGAGTACCGGCATTGTTCTTCTCCCTGCGCTCTTCAGAGGCGACGGTGCCGTCATGCAGATAAATAACATGATCGGCAATTGAGACTATCGATGGATCATGGGTCGAAAAAATAAAGGTCGTATTCTGTTCTCTGTTGATTTTTTTCATAAGCTCGATTATGGCTTCCCCGGTTTTTGAGTCGAGATTGGCAGTCGGTTCATCGGCCAGGACTATTTGAGGTTTTGTAACCAGAGCCCGTGCAATGGCGACACGCTGGCGCTGGCCGCCGGAAAGTTCGTTGGGGCGGTGGTTCTTCCATTGGAAAAGGCCGACTTCTTCCATCAAATAGTAAATCCATTCTTTTTTCCCCTTATGGGTAAAAGGATTTTCGGAGGCATTTTTTGAACTTTTCGGAGATTTATCCTTATTCAACAAAAGCGGGAACTCTATATTTTCAAATACATTGAGAACAGGTATAAGATTGAATGACTGAAAGATGAAACCTATCACCTTGTGCCGTAAAGAGGTTATCTGCCTGTCTGAAAGCCCGCTGGTCGCTTCGCCGTTTATCTCCACGTTTCCCGATGTGGGGGTGTCGATACATCCTATCATATTAAGGATGGTAGTCTTACCGGAGCCCGATGGGCCGGCAACGGAAATAAAGTCACCTTTTTCTATGCTGAATGACACACCCTTGACTGCTTCCACGATGACTTTTCCCAGATAATAGTGTTTTATCACATCCTTTAACTCTATGATCGCCACAATCGACTCCTTCTAAAAAGTGTTGGTGATTTTATAAGATTGCTGAGGCTCTTGCAAAAATAGTAAGCCCCCTTCGAGGGCGAGAAGCGAGGGCAGCATATGGGGTAGCCACGGAATCCGCGGAAAGACACGGAAAAAAAGTAATGTAAATAATTATTTGCTTAATAAACAATTCTATTATTCCGCATATTTCCGTGTGCTTCCGTGGCTAATAAATTCTGGTTTTTGAAATTGGCTCTGCTGTTTGGTATTTACTCGCTTCTAAAGTAAGATACAGCTATATGGGAATATATTCAAGAAAAAGATGCATCCACCTCGAATTTTCTTGATTAAAGGTTTTAAAATAGTATATTAAGGGGATCCAAAACCTTGTAATCTCCAAGAGCGCCGATTTTTTACTTGAAGGCGGGGGGAAACAGCTTTCTAGTTCAATTAGCTTTTAGATCCAGAAAATGATTACCGGTATTGTCGCTATTTTATATGCCAGAAGGAAATATCAGATTCCTATAATTATAATAAGAAGTAAAAAGCTTGACGCTTATTGAACAACATTAGTATTTTATCAACATCGCTGAAATAGGGGAGATTAATGTCGAGAGGAAAAGAAAAGGTTGATGCACTGCCCGAAGATACGGGCGTAAAAAAAGGGATAGAACCGGATGAAACAGGGGAAGTTGAAGAAACTCCAAAAATAGAAGAGATATCTGAGGTAATTAAAGAAAAACAAGCAGGGGAACAGGACGAAACGGAAATACAAGCTGGGGTTGTGGCAGAAGCTCTGCCGGAAGAAGACCCCATAATCAGGCTTGAAAAGAAGGTACAGGAACTGGAACAGGAAAACAGCCTTTTAAAGGATCAATATCTTAGAAAACAGGCTGACTATGAGAATTTCAGAAAACGCATGTTCCGTGAAAGGGAAGAAGCCGTTCGTTATGCTAACTCGAACCTCCTGCTCGATCTCATTTCTATTATTGATGATTTTGAACGAGCAATAAAGTCCTCAGAAGATTCTCTGGACTTTACTTCGTTTCATTCGGGGATCGAGCTGATTGAAAAACAGTTTACAAGTATGCTGGAACGAAATTGGGGTTTAAGACGTTTTGAAAGCGTCGGGGAGCTCTTTGATCCTGAAAAACATGCAGCGGTTAATATGGAAGGGTCGGATAAGTATGATACGGATACTGTCATCGAGGAGTACCAGAAAGGTTATCTGCTTCATGACAGGGTTTTAAGGCCTGCAAAAGTAAAAGTTGCAATGCCGGCGCAGAAGGTAGAAGGTGCATCGGAGCAGTCAGCAGAAGAGAAGCAAGAAACTAATTTAGGAGAAAAATAATGGGCAGGATAATCGGAATTGATCTTGGAACTACAAACTCATGTGTTGCTGTTATGGAGGGGGGTGAACCTGTTGTTATCCAGAATTCAGAAGGACAAAGGACAACACCATCCATCGTCGGATTCACTACAAAAGGTGAAAGGCTGGTGGGACAGCCCGCGAAAAACCAGATAATTACAAACCCGGAAAACACGGTATTTTCGATAAAGAGATTTATGGGACGCAAGTACCACGAAGTTCCTACGGAAATCCAAATGGTGCCTTACAAGATATTAGAGAATCCGAGTGGGGATGTTGTTGTAGAGGTGCATGGTAAGAACTATTCCCCCCCCGAAATTTCGGCTGCCATATTGCAGAAAATGAAAAAAACGGCCGAAGACTATCTTGGCGAAACCGTTATCGAAGCCGTAATTACCGTTCCGGCCTACTTTAATGATGCTCAGCGTCAGGCAACTAAAGATGCAGGGCGTATAGCCGGTTTGGAGGTAAAACGTATTGTTAATGAACCGACGGCCGCATCATTGGCGTACGGTTTTGGAAAGGATAAAAAAGAGGAAAAAATCGCCGTATATGACCTTGGAGGCGGAACATTCGATATTTCCATACTTGAATTAGGAGACGGTGTATTCGAAGTTAAGTCCACAAACGGAGACACCCATCTGGGGGGAGACAACTTCGATCAGCGCGTTATCGACTGGCTTATCAGCAGTTTTAAAAAGGATTATGCTATTGATCTTTCTTTAG
>JBFMGN010000362.1:0-4425 GCA_040752435.1 Spirochaetota bacterium | reverse complement strand
TCATAGCTATGAATTCCTGCAGAATATTCCCTGGACTCCAGATATGAAAAATATCCCGAAGATTGCCAGGTGGCATCATGAAACCCTTAACGGGCAGGGATATCCCGACAAGGTTGAAAGGGATCAAATACCCCTGCAGACCCAGATGATGACTATTGCGGATGTTTTTGATGCATTAACAGCCAGCGACCGGCCGTACAAACGGGCGGTTCCTTTGGAAAGAGCTTTGGAAATCCTTAAGTCCGAGGTTGAACTGGGCAGGATCGATGAAGAGCTGGTTAATATCTTTATTAACGCCCGTGTTTACGAACGGGCGCAGAAAAGTAATCCTGAAAGTGAAAAATAAGGTGTACTGAGAGCATGCTGGTATACACAGGCGAGCCAACGACCCTGGGCATTTTGAAATGGGACGGTTGGCGTCTGCCATTGGTCTTGCATGGCTTAAGGGAATATAGATCACTGAAGTGGTAGAAATATTTTATAAAGAGTATAGACCATCCGCCATTCTTTCCGATTTTGTTGAATGCTTTTGGGTGTTCCGAACATACTCCGCATTTTAGAAGAAATTCTTATCTCGGCCCTTTTACAAACACATCCTTTAAACCAGATTAATCTTGTTCGATATGCTCACTGCCAAATGCGGATGGGCCGTTTTTCTTCCGTTCGGAATCTCGCTGAAGAAATTGGCGTAACAGTTCGTACTATTGAACGGGCCTTTTCAGACGTTATCGGGCTACCGCCCATTGCATACAATCGACTCATCCGATTTTACCGTTTTCCGGTCCCGGCGGCGCTTTGATTTCCCTGGTTATGGGACTTATCTATGCCAGGTTAAGCTCCCAAACGGAAAAAAATGTTAAAGTTATTCTCAGCGCGGGGCTTACGGGTGCAATCTGTGCGTTAATCGGTATTTTGGTGGGTTTCTTACTCGGCGATCAGCCAGTGTCTTAGTCCTTTTGGGCGGCACTGTCGGCGGAATCATTACGGGGATTATTGGAGGACTTATAGGATTATTTTGGAGACGAAAAAAACAATAGGAAAATAGTGGTTGAAAATGCTCGATATGCCTGTAACGTTAAAACAACAGGCGGAAGAATGCTATGCTGCGGCGAAGGTATACTTGAACAGGGTGAATATAGGGAACAGGCATCTGTTGAAGTAAGGAGGTAAGAATAGAAAAAAGGGCAACTGGAAAAAAGACCGTATTGCTGTTACAATACTAGGACTGCAAAGATTGTAGTCTTTTATGGAACAACTTTCTTTCGATTTTAATAGAATCGTCAATACTCAGATATGGCCCAGCCAATACCGTTTCCCCTTGAATATTAAACACGCCGAAGGGGAGCGGACCGTGGAAGCCCTTATTCACGCCGACTACGAAAAAGCTGACGACTACCTGATTATAACCGGATTCACCTCCCTGGATTATTTAGTCCGATTTTTTGGAAGCCTGCCTCCAAATAAAATGGCCGTAATCCGGATAGTATTTGGCAATGAACCTGAACCTTCGTTGAAAAGACATCCCTCTTTACGCGCCCTGGCTTTTTCGGAAGAGATACGGGAGTACTGGCTTGAGAGAGGAATTTCTATCTTGTTAAACGGCCCCCTCATCAATTTTCTATCTAAAATTACAGAAGAGAAAATTCATTTCTTTGCATCGGAAAATCTGCATGCAAAAATATATATTTCCAACAACCATGCAATTATGGGATCCAGTAATTTTTCCTTTGGCGGATTAAGAAATCTCAGTGAAGCAAACATCCGCTTTCCGGCTGCACAGAAACGATACGATGAAATAAAAGAAATAGCGGAAAACTTTTTAAGTAACAGCCAGAATTGTACTGAAAAGATCCAACACCTTCTGGAAGACCTGCTTAAGGAAGTATCCTGGAAGGAAACTCTTTCACGGGCTGTGGCCGAACTCCTGGAAGGCGGATGGATAACACGTTATCCTTTTCTTTTCAGCGATGAAGACGGACAAACACTGTGGCCCTCCCAAAAACAGGCAATCGCCCAGGCCCTCTGGATCCTCGATAACCAGGGGAGTGTGCTTATCGCCGACCCGACGGGATCAGGGAAAACCAGGGTAGGTCTCAATCTTTTATACAGCCTGATAAACCGGAAATGGAGAACCCAAGCCGGATCCATCCCCAACGCGGTTGTCATTTCACCCCCCCTTATTCAGGAATCATGCTGGAAAGGGGAATTAAATAAAAGGGTTCGAGCATACATCGATCTTGTATCCAGCGGCGTCTTAAGTGCTAAAGACAGTCTCGAGCACGAACAGGCCCTGGAGAATATTAAGAATGCAGGCATTCTATTAATCGACGAATCTCACAACTTTCTTAACTCCCGTTCTGCCCGGAGCCAGACAATCGCCTATAATTCCGCCGACCATGTTATCCTCTCAACTGCAACCCCCATCAACAGGAAAATAACGGACCTGCTCAGGCTTATCGAAATTCTCGGGGTCGATAATCTGTCCAAAGAGATTATTCTCATTTATAACCGGTTTCGTTATAAAAGAAGTTTCAATGAAGAAGAAATGGGCCTGCTGAGAGACTACATTCAAAAGATTACCGTCCGTAGAACAAAAAAAGAGCTGAACCGGATGATCGACCGGGAACCGGACGCGTATATCAACCGGCTGGGGAAACCGTGCAGGTATCCTCTTCATATTTGTAGAACATACTCAACCGGAGAAACGGCGGAAGATATTGCGACGGCACGTAAAATTGACAAAATCGCTCTGAACCTGAGAGGACTTCTTTTTTTGAGAAATATAAATATCTATTTCAATTCGGTGAAAGATAAGGAAGACCACTCGAAAATGCTGGAACGTTCCCTTTCAGCGGCAAAAGCTCTGGCCGTATATAATGTACGTTCCATGCTGCGGTCTTCCAGGGCTGCCCTTATCGAGCATATACACGGCACCGGTGCGGCCCTGAAGTTTACAGGGATAACCGGAATCAGACCTCACGGTGAAAAGAGCGGAAATGTTGTAAAGACACTAAAGGAAAACTCTGAGAGTCTGCCTAACATCACCCTGTCTGCACCGTTGCCGGACTGGCTTATCAATTTGCCACGCTACAGGGAGGAATGCGAAAAAGAAATTGATGCATATAAAAAAATAGCTGATCTGGCAACAAAAATGTCGGAAGCCCGTGAAAAAAGTAAAATCGTAAAAATTGCAGAAATAGCCGGACATCACTCCCTTGTACTGGTGTATGATAACAGAATAATTACCCTCTATTACATGAATCATCTATTAAAAAAGCATTATGCCCCGGCGGAAACATTCGTGGTTACCGGTACCTCTCCCAAAAAACTGAAACGACAGATTTCTCACATATTTGATCTTGAATCGGTGCATACGAACAAAATCGCCTTCTGTTCCGATGCAATGGCGGAAGGCGTAAATTTCCAGGCGGCTTCTTCAGTCGTTTTTCTAGACCTTCCATCTGTTATCCGTCTGGCGGAACAGAGGGTAGGCAGGGTTGACAGGCTCGATAGTCCACACAAACAAATAGAAGTATACTGGCCGGATGACGGCGAGGCCTTCAGCCTGCGGACCGACAGGCGGTTCGTCGAACGGCACTACATGGTAAAAAAAATACTGGGCTCCAACATGCCGATACCGGAAGAATTTTTAAAAGGATACAAAGAAGAAAAGATTGGTGCAGAGGATATGATCCGGCTTTACCAGGGCCAGCAATTGACCGAACTTTCCTGGGACGGCATTGAAGACGCCTTTAAACCGGTGCGTGAACTTATTTCTGGAACTAATGGAATACTTTCAGTAAAAGAATACAATCTGATAAAAAAGATAAAATCTTCCGTTCGAAGTATGGTAAGCTGTGTACAGTCCGACTCTCCCTGGGGCTTCTTTGCATTAAGGGGGTCGGAAACACGCGCCCCCCAGTGGGTTTTTGTTGACAAAGATTTTTCGATTGAAAAAGATTTATCGGTGATCTGCCGCAATCTCCGGCAAAGGTTAACAAGAAGTACCGACAGAGGATGGCATGAGGAAGCACACCGGTTTCTTAAACAGGCAATAAAGACAATCCAACGTCATGAAATATCAATGCTCCCTAATAAAAAACAAAGAGCAATCAGGCAAATGAAAGAAATACTTAAACATTATCTGAAGGTTGAAGCCGTTAAAAACAATTATTCCGCCAGGCATTCGATAATTATCAATCTCCTGTCGGTGCTCCAGGATGAAGACAACACCTACGACCTGTACCAGCTTGCCCAGAAATGGCTTGAGCTTTTAAAACCCTACTTTATAAAAGCCCAGAATGAATCCCTTAAAAAAACCGTTCTCCGGTTAAAACAGCTTACCCCTTACCTGGCACAGGCTCAAATTGCCACCGATAAGCTTAAAGCCCTTCTTGACAGCGTTATAGTCCTTAATCCCGTGGA
>JBFMGN010000361.1:0-4425 GCA_040752435.1 Spirochaetota bacterium | reverse complement strand
ATGTAATGTTCTCGTAATCGGGCGACTTTGTCTTCCCGATGAATGTCGATTTACGCACCGTCTCATCCTTTCCACCGGGAAACGACCTTTTCACCGAAAAATTTGTAGGCTATCGTCGATTTCGGGCAGCCGTCCACGCATTCGCCGCATAGGATGCACTCGTCATTGCGCATTAAACCGGATTTCACCATGCCGTTTACATCCAGGCCCATGGGGCACTGCTTAGAACATCGCTTGCAGTCTGTGCAGGTCTCAGGTGCTGCGCGCAAGTGGAGCGAGGGCCAGGTAAATGCGTTCCGTAGCTTTCTGCCCAGGACCAGGAAGGGTGCCATCCAGCAAACATAGTGGCAGAACCCCCTCCTACCCGCAGCCAGGGTGAGGACTGCGATAATCACCACGATTGGAAGATAGATGAAGTATGCCTCCGGCCTGCCCACGGAAAATCCCTTTTCCGTACCCAACAGAGGATCGATTGAACGTACACCGCCTGCTTTGACGAATGCAAAGACAATTAAGCTAATCCACGGGACCCAGAGGCCGTATTTAATCCAGTTTGCTTTTCCTCCTTTTGAAGGTTTGTCCACGGCCAGGCGGATGCAATCTTGCAGGGCCCCGGCCGGACAGATCCAGCCGCAGAATCCCCTGCCTGCAAAAAGGGAAGACAGGAATTGGGCGCTGAATAAAAGAAAGCTACCGGCGATGATTCCTTCGAATCCGCCCATAATAATGATGTAGGGAGAAAAATAAAAAAGTGTAATCGGAAGGGTCAGGAACAAAAAGAATAGGAGTGTTTTCCGTATTTTTTGTCTCATACACTCTCCTTCGAAGTTATGGTTCCAAGATATGCAGCCGTCTCTTCCGCCCATTCAATGTAAGCCTTATTCACTTTTACCCCGAGGTTTATGGTCGAAAGAATGAACGGGTGGTTTTCGTGCATGCGGAGCATCGATCGCATCTCCTCCTGCATCCGCAAAAGTACATCGAGATCCTGTTTATGATCTGCCTGGAATGTGTTTATAAAGGCTATAATCGCTTCCCGAGATACCAGGTGGCCGAAATATATCTTGATGAGAATCTCAAACCTGCTGAGTTCCTTTTCCGGCGGCAGCTTCAGCCAGTCCACCAATTTTTCAAAACCGGCCGCAGTCAGACAGTACACCTTGCGCCTGCGGCCCGTCGCTGCATGGACTTGGAACCTGCTTTTCGCCCGTTTTTCCAGACCTTTAAGGAGTTCGACACAGCCCTTACGTGCCAGCTCTTTCAGCATCGGATAGATCTGGCCATAACTCTCGCTCCAGAAAAAACGGAACCTGGTACCGATGATTTTTTTAATATCATAACCAGACAGGGGTGATTCAGAGAGCAAGCCCAATATAACGAACTGTGTTGTTCTCATTCCATTAATCGCCGTTGCATTATATATCTTTTAGATATATTAACACATGATTGTTTTTTTTTCAAGGAATTTCTCTATAAAAAATGAGGCTTTTGCAAAATTAAGCATGAATTGGCATCTAAGGAGCTCATCGAGGAACCTTTCGCGCAGAACTTGCGCTCCTGGAAGAATTTGGGGTTCAGCATCGATCACAGTGTTCATAGACTTTACAAAGGCAGGGTGCTCTTTCATACCACGTACAATGAATACTTTGGTGAGAATGCGTATATGTCTAAGGCACTCGATTTCATGGCCGAGCCGACTTAAGCATATACTTCCCAAAAGAAGGCAGTATATCAGGCCCGATGGTCTCTACGCCTCCCGAACGGAAGGGAAGTGGGCTGTAATGCCGGCCGTAGCAGAGCGTGCCTTGGAGAGGTAGAAACGAGCCCATAGGAACCAAGATGCCTCAGATACCGAAGCGCTTCCTGAATCTGAAGAGAGAGTGATTCAATTCTGCTTTTGTAGATTCTTAATCACCTCAATTCCATTCTTTAATAAATCACAGGCACTTTTTCTTCTCTTTAACTCAATTTCATATATTTGTAGTTTGTGAGGATCAAAAAAGTTCCCTAAATATGGTGTCTTCCTTTCAGAAAAGTTATAGAAACTTAAGGAAGAAAAATATGTACCGTGGGAGTACTTATCATAGAACTTTGATATATCTATATTTTTAAAACCAGCCTGGCTTTCAAAACCAAGAATCCCGATATTTCTTTTTCGGCTAAGAGCAGGCTTTGTGATAAGAGAAGCTTATAGGATCGTCTTTAATCTTCTCATACACGTCTATTTGAGGCGAAGACCAAAGTAGTGCAATTGAAAGAAACTCCAGAAAGTTACGCATAAGTTGACCTGAAGGGACAAGTAAACCGGATAAAAGAAGCTTCATAGATGTTAGCAAAGAATTGAAAGAGTTCAGTGGAAATATTTCTATCATTACATGCCGTTTATTCTCAGGATCACGGTTGAATTTTACAAGCACTTTAAAGGCTTGTTGATAATTATTACAAAAATCATGAATGTAAGATGGGAAATTATCTCGGAAAGCTCTTTTTACTTTGCTGTCACAAGAGAAAATTTCTCGTTCAATATCTTTTTTTCGCATATTTTATATCAATTCCCTCTTCGTTTCCATACCTTTGCGGAAAATCGGAATGAATCAGCTCACTTTGCTTTTAGCAAGATAATGTTGATCCATTGCCTGCCGGAGATATGTTTTAATGACTGCCTGCCGACTGATATTTAATTCGCTTGCAACGGCATCTAATTCGCTCAACATTTCAACAGTAAAATCAACATTGACTCGTTGGGTCGGATATTTCATTTTCCCTTTATTTGTGAAGTATTTTGAAATATCCTCTCCTCGTTCTGCCATTTCAGCAATTTCGTCTGCTGTTGGTTTATCGTACGTTTTCTTCATATAGCTTTACCTCCTGGGAAGTGGATTTCCATAGTGTAACCAAGTGATAGTATTCTCCCTCATCATCTTCCCTGATTTCATAAATAACTGAATACAGTTTCCCTTTAACCCACCCAATAGCCCTGAATTGTTCTGGTTCATCTGAACGGTAGTCCTCGTAGTAAGGGTGTTCCCATATCTCTTGAACCTCTTCAAATCCGATTCTCCGTTTGGGATTGCTTTTTAATAACTCACTTTTCTTTGGATCGAATTTGAATCTCATAAATAAAGTATAACTGTTATACCTTCTTCGTCAAGGCTTTTAAACTATTTTTCTAGCCGACTTCCATTTCCCCTCACCTCCTTGTTTCAAACAGGCTATCTTCCAGGGATAGGTTTCGCCACAGTTGACACTGAGCGAAGGCCGAGCTCCAGCGGGCTCACGATCAGATGGACTGTCACGGCGAGAGCTCGATCGGCAAAGCTGTGGTGCCACCCTCGTGCACCTCCACATTGTATAAGGATGCGGGCTGATAGCTACTCTTGTTGGCTATCAGGATGTAAGTACCATAGCTGCTCACGGATATAATGGGCCGACTCCGATACGCAGGACAGCCGGGGTGCTGGCCAACTGCCCGGTCCAGGTGGGAATACCATCGCCGAACACCTTCAGGATCCCATCTTCGATACCGAATTCAATAAACTTGGTGAAGTTGTTGCGCCCTGAACCAGCGTAGATATCCAAGAGACCATTGGTGCCCGTGTAACTGTTCTGCTTGGCTTCAACAGAATAACCATAGATATCGCTCTCATCCAACAGCGGGGAGATGATGCCGTAGCGGCTGCCCATGATATGTTAGACATAATGCCAAACCGTCCATTCTTGGCTGCGGTGATAGTAACCTGACTGCTCCCTACGCTGATGATTCACGCTGGCGCCATGTCCAGACTCATCGGTGTCCAGCGAGAGCGGTCGAGACTGAAACCGGTGAAGGCATCATAGAGTGGGCTGCGCCTGGAAAGGACACTCTCGCTCTCAATGGAGTGATCGTTCACCTTCTCCGCCCAGGCCTGATTTATCTCTGGGAGAGCTCACTCCATCATTTGCTCAACCTCCTGGGGCGGACAAAGCCCCTGTGCTTGCCAGCATCAATGCTGATGCTATTGCCAGCTGCGGCTGTTGGTTGTACCACTCTCCAGACGAGTATCAAAGCGATTACGAACCCCATCACATAAACGCCACGAAGCCTAGCCATATTATTCCGCCTCCTTTCGTTCCCCTTCCGCCATCTTTAGGAGTTGCTGAAGGAAGGCCCATGCAGAAGGGGACTTGAGAATATTCCTCTTGAGAGGGAAAGTGCTCAGTAGTATCCTTCCTTTGCTAACGGGAACCTTCACTATGAAATTCATGGGATGGTGAATCCAGCCGATTATCATACCGGCCAATGTGTTCGCCGCAAAAGTGAACTCGCCTTCCAAATACTGAGTTGGAAAGAAATCCCTGAAGTGGTGATCCAGTATCTTTTCCTTGAAGAGCTTGCCGGCCAGGATCGGGTGCAACAATCCCAACCCATCGACCCTCTTGCACACC
>JBFMGN010000360.1:0-4435 GCA_040752435.1 Spirochaetota bacterium | reverse complement strand
ACTGAGCCCCGATTGAACATGCAAGGGGAACTCCTATAAAGCCGGGGAGATAAGGAGCTGTTAATCGCCTCATCTTTTTCCCGCTTTTAATGATGCCGAAAAGTGCCAGAAAAGAGAGTTGAAATGAGAGAGAATATGCAGACACCGGATCTATAATACATAAAAGGATGAATGAAAGATAAAGAATGGAAACCGGATCAATTCTGCGATTCAGAATCAGGCATGTACCTCCCAACAAGTACATTATACCGGCGCGCAGAAGAGACGGTATTAAGCCGGCCATAAAAATATAAGGCAGGATGACAACCAGAGTAATTAAAAAGGCTCCCTTTTTACCGATCAAAGGTTTCAGCAACAGGGAAACCAGAGCGGCTATAATCCCGAGATGCATACCCGATAACGCTAAAATATGCATAATCCCCGCTTTACGGAAATGGTACAGGTCCAGACTAGATAGATCGTCTCGTACTCCGAGGAAAAGCGCCAAAAAAAGATTTGCAGCCGGACCTCCTATCTGTGAAACTAACTGCTGTAATTGCTTTATTATCCTTTCCCGATACATAAAAACCGGAGATGAGTAGCCGTTGGTAATTACGCGGGATTTTTTCGGGAATGACAGGTATTCCGCCGGCTTATTATTATCCTCCGGGGGGTTCAGCCGACTATTAACCGTTATCATTCTTCCCCAGGACAATTCTTCTCCATCATCGACAATTAGACGCACTTTTCCAAAGGCATCGGCGCTTGAACCTCCGGCATCCCATACTTTTTCCAGTTCCAGGAGGTATATTCTTTTTCCACCCTTAAGTTTCTGACTGTCGGCCGAAAGCCGGCCGGCAAAGCCTACAACACGCCGGCTGGGTAATCCGGTAAAAATATCTGAAGAGAGGATCTTCACTTGAAGAAATAAGGCGATAACCAACCCGGTTGAAAAACAAAGTAAAAAGATTCCAGCTCGTCGGGTTGCATGCCTGTCTATCTGAAGCAGGGTAACCCCGGCAGAAGCCAGGCAGAAGGCTGAGATTACAACCAGCATCCCCGCTTTTTGAAGTATTCCAGGGATATAAAATACAGCCAGGAAAGATATGACAAAACCGGTGAGTAATCTCCAGTTATGGGGATGGAAAGGAGTAACAAGGAAATACCCGCTATCACCTGATTTTAAGGTTATTAAACGCCTCCCGGGCTGCCCGTTTTATTGGATCACTGTAATTGAGATATCCGGCGTAGAGAAGACAATCGGATGCGATCTTGTCACCCAGATTACCAAGGTTCCGGATCACCGTTAAAACGATCTGTTCATCGACCGTCAACCCTTTCTCAATCTCGTTGTTAATCGTAACCATATACAAGCTTAAATGCTCTGCTGCTTCATGGGTGCCCATCGCGCCTAAAGCGTTTATCGCTTCCAGTAAATTTGCCTTCGGAGAGGTACCCCGACGGTAATCATCCAGAACAACATCAAAATGATCTATGATAAAGCGTGTCGCTTTTGACCATTTTTTTTCAGTTAAAACCCGTACGGCAGTATAACGCAGATCCGTCAGATTGGCCCGCTGGGTAACATCCTGCGAGGTGGTGGTCAATCCAATATCCAGGGCAACTTCAGCGACCTCCCCTTTTTGCTCATCGGAAAGCCTGGGACTGTCTACGGCCATCTGCAGCGCAGCCAGCTTATCGGGAATCGGGTTCCTTTTAAGTACGTTAACAATTGAATCCTTGAAGTCCCCCTCAATGGACAGCAGACTGTTCTGAGCTTTAGCTGTAATATCATCAGAAAATTTTACCACCATCGATGTAAAAATAACCGGAAATGAAGAAGGGTCACCGATTTTCCCGAGACTTACAATACACTCGCCTACAACAGGCAGGTCGGGAATCTTCCCTGTCTGGAATAAACTGGTCTGCTCTGAAAGCCAATTATTCATTCCTTCCAGGATCCTCGCATCACCTTTACCAATATCCCCCAAGGCTGTCATTATAACAATCCGTACAGTCCGATCCTTATCGGAGTGGAAAAGTTCCCACAGTCTGTAACGCCCTTCTTTGTACCCGGAAAGGCCCATCAACCTGGCGGCGAGGACTGATAACTGCTGGGTCATTGAATCTGTCTGAATAAGATCGGAGTTACTGAGTATAAATTCTACTGCTTTTACATAGAGGGGTCCCATTTCAGAGGGGTTCAACTTTTCCGAATCCTCTAGAATTTTTACTTTCGTGGAAAGACTGGCGCGGGCAAAGTTTCTTAAGAATGTGTCCAGCATAGATGAAGATTCCTGCGAATGAATTAAAACCGTTAACAACACTGAAAGCAGAACCGTGGGTAGAATTTTTTTCATTCCAATACTCCTGGTTTAGATAATATGATGACACTCCGATTATTTCAAGATTGTATCAGATAATTCACTGTATGTTAATTAATCGGTTTTTTTGCTGCGGTTTTTTTTATCTCTTCGTCCCTTTCACCGAAAAGATTATAGACATACGAGAGAATCGTATTCCGGGCCGCGGGGCTTGGGGTTACAGCCTGCAAGTGTAGAATTGACTGATTTTTATTCTGATTATAATTAATGCCCTTAACGACACCACACATAATTACCGTCTTCGGTTCGAGGGTGAATTGCATTTTAACAGGCAATCCCACCTTTGCCCGCCCACCGATGAGGACCGCCGCGCCATCTTCGGAAATATCCATCAATCGGCTGCGCAAGCCTTGTGATTTCTCCGGTATCTCATTGGCAGACTTAATTGAACGCAAAGGATAAAGAAACGCCGGCCTATCGGTTTCCACCCGAATTGAACCTCTTTTCTGACTTCTTATTAGAGAATCGGAGTGCGCCACATGCAGAATCGGATATTTTTTTTCGATAAAATCATCCAGCACTTTTGTCTGAAATACATATCCGGCATCCTCCGGCCGCCAAAAATACACATTGACTTTCTGGTTTTTCCATGAAAATCCAGGCGGCATTTTCGGCCCCTTTGGATAAGATATTGCCAGATATTTTCGCAAATTTTCCACAACCGCGGATTCAAAAGTTTCTCCCGTCTCGACGGTAAGTTTTAACCGCTGATGCGCGGCTATTTTCCTCGATGTTTTTAAGCCCAGTTTGTATTTAGGCAGACTGAACTCGACTCTCTTTCTGAAATCGAAAAGTTTTGCGAGAAATGCAACAAAAGCTTCATCGTTCTCCTTTCCGCGTGCACGAAATTTTGTAACGATTCCCCGGATGGAACTGTCCAACTGTTTTATCGACCAAAAAAGCGACAAGGGGTTTTGCAATCGATTTTCGACGGCAACCTTCCTTAATAGATTTATTTCCTTTATATTAAACCCACTTTCCTTTCCTTTAACATAAAACTGTATCCACGGAAAACGCCCACCACCCATTCTACGCAGAATGAGCAATATGCTTCCAACCAGTAAAGCGACTATAACGATTACAATCCACCACATATCTACAATATCGAACCTCTGCTGTAAAAAAATTAGCATCGCAAAAAACGTATTGCATCCATAAGTTATATATACTATAGACTATAATATTGATCAAATCATTTTATCACTTTTTTTAGTGATATTTTAGAGATAATTATAGTTTTTTGAAGGATTTTTATTGAAAAAATGGATTGAAGCGGGAATTCTGTTCTCAGTACTCTTTTTACCGAACTATATCCAGAGCATCAATGTTGAGGCAGAGATGTTTAACTCCCCCATTTATAACCTGATGCTTCTGGTATACAGCCTTCCACAGATACTTCTGATTCTCTACATTATAAGTTTAAAACCCGAAATTGAAACCCGCCGGTTCGGTACTGTAAACTTACGCTTTAAAGACATTGCATTGGCACTGTTGATTTTCACCGGAATTTATTTTTTACTCCTTCCGGTTTCATTTCTATTATCTCTGCTGGAAGGTAAAAATAATAGTTTATTGTACAATCCCATACGTTGGCAATTCAGCGAGACGCGCCTTATCCCGCTGGTGTTTCTCTCCTGCCTTTCGATCGGTTACAGGGAAGAACTATTCTTCAGATCGTACCTGCTTACCCAGTTCAAACTTTCGGAGATTTCTATGCCGGCCGGGATTATCATCAGTACGCTTTTATTCGCTTCCGGCCATGTATACCAGGGTTTGAGCGGTTTTGCAATAACCGGAATAATCGGTCTTTATTTCTCCATTATTTTTTTAAAAACCGAAAACCTGCACCAGATTGCAATAGCCCATGGATTGTTTAATTTTACCACTCTTGTTCTCTCACTGGTGCGCCGATGAAAGAAATGGAAGACCCTGGCTGTTTAAACCGGGTTTAAGGCGCTTATAAAACCCTTATTGTATACATCCGGGCAGTCGATAATTATATAGTGAAAATTCTTATAGTCTATCCCTTGCAGTACGAGCCAGAAGTTCAAAAACTGTCGCACGTGTTGCTG
>JBFMGN010000036.1:0-12402 GCA_040752435.1 Spirochaetota bacterium | reverse complement strand
TTATTAAAAAGGAGCAGGAGCTCTTACGAATACAAAAAAGAATTCAGAAACAAATAAACGAAAAAATAGAAAAAAGTCAGCGTGAATATTTCCTGAAAGAAGAGCTTAAGGCGATAAAGCAGGAACTGGGAATGCCGGTTGATGTGAAAAGCGGTGAATACCTCCGCTTCAAGGAAGCGATTGAGAAACTCAACCTGGCAGGGGAAGTGAAGGACCAAGTACAGCAGGAACTTGAAAAATTTTCTCTAATGGATCCCAATGCATCTGAGTTTGTCGTTACCAGAAACTACCTGGATACGATCATAAGCCTGCCATGGAATGACCCTCCTCCTGAAAATACAGATCTAAAAAACGCCCAAAAGATACTCGATGAGGACCATTTTGGTTTGGAGGATGTAAAAGAACGAATCACAGAGTACCTGGCGGTGCGGAAATTAAAACAGGATACCAAAGGTTCGATTATCTGTCTGGTTGGGCCTCCGGGAGTCGGTAAAACCTCCGTAGGGAAATCTATCGCCCGGGCACTGGGTAAAAAATTCTTCCGTTTCTCAGTCGGCGGTATGAGGGACGAAGCCGAAATAAAAGGCCATCGAAGAACCTATGTTGGTGCAATGCCTGGAAAAATAATACAGGGTTTGAAAATTATAAAAACCAAGGATCCGGTTTTCATGATCGATGAAATCGATAAACTGGGGGTTTCTTTTCAGGGTGACCCTTCCTCAGCCCTGCTCGAAGTGCTCGATCCTGAACAGAACGTCGCCTTCAGAGATCACTACCTGGATCTTCCCTTCGATATTTCCAATATTCTCTTTATAACAACGGCTAATACCCTGGATACTATACCATCTCCCCTTCTGGATAGAATGGAAGTCATACGTCTTTCCGGATATATAGAACAAGAGAAACTGGAAATCGCCAGGAAATACCTTATTCCTAAATCCCTTCAGCACGCGGGAATAAAACCGAATCTGGTAAAATACAGTAAAGACGCCTTAGTAGGCATTGCGGAAAACTATGTCCGGGAAGCCGGCTTACGAAATTTTGAAAAATCCCTGGATCGGATTCACAGGAAAATTGCGAAAAAGATAGTCCTGGAAGAGAAGCGGGGGCCGTTTACCATTGGCAGAGAAAACCTGGAAGAATACCTGGGAGTTCCCAAATTCAGAGAAGAAGTGATAAAAAAGATAACTAAACCGGGAATGGCTTTAGGTCTGGCCTGGACTCCCTACGGCGGGGACACCCTCGTAATCGAAGCAGTTTCAAACCCGGGGAAGGAGGGCTTTAAACTAACCGGGAAAATGGGAGAGGTTATGCAGGAATCCGCCAACATCGCCTATTCGTATGTAAAACACATTGCCGGGAGCTTCGGGGTTAAGCGCTCCTTCTTTGAAGAACACCAGATTCATCTTCATATTCCGGAAGGGGCCACTCCGAAAGACGGCCCTTCGGCCGGGATTACTATGGCCTCGACCCTTCTTTCCCTGGCTGTCAGCCGCAAAATTAAAAATAATCTCGCCATGACAGGGGAACTCTCCCTGGTTGGAAATGTTCTCCCTGTAGGAGGGCTGAAAGAAAAAACAATTGCAGCCCGGAGAAACAAAATAAAAACAATTATCATCCCCAAACAAAACCAGAAAGATCTGGAAGAAATACCCGATTATATTAAAAAGGGGATTACCTTCCATACGGTAGACACTATGGATGAGGTAATACAGAAGATATTTTGAAAACTCTGTTAAAGTCACCCTCAGCGGCAAAGCTGTATTTTCTTACATGGGTTGTGGCGGCTTTTGCAATCCCGGCCGTCGGGTGTATGAAAGTCCGTGAGATAAAAGAAAAGCCTGTTCATCCCGTTTTCAGTATTACTGAATTGGAACTTGGAAGCGTAATTGAAACCTTAAGACCGGAGATTAAAGACGCAATCCTTAAACGCCCTCAATATTTCCTGGAACTGGTGGATCAGCTTTTGCAGCTTCCGGCTGATACGCTGATCCTGGTGGATAAACACAACCCTCTTCCCCGTGATTATGAGCCGGATGATCTTATTCTCCTGGCAAAATACGATCTCGGGGTCGGGAGAAACGATCTGAAAGTCCGGCGCCGGATTATGCCGGATCTCCTGGCAATGGATGCGGCGGCGCGTGTTGCGGGCATCGATCTGATCTATTCATCCGCCTACCGGTCATGGGCGTACCAGGAAGAGGTCTATAAAAAGAATGTCCGGGAACTCGGGCAAGAACAAGCCGACCGGGAATCCGCCCAACCGGGTAAATCCCAACACCAGCTTGGTACCGCCGTCGATTTCGGCAGCATAACCGATAACTTTGCACTTACACCTTCAGGGAGGTGGCTCAAAGCCTATGCCTGGGAATACGGTTTTTCTCTATCCTACCCCGAAGGTATGGAAACCATAACCGGTTATAGATATGAAAGCTGGCATTATCGCTACATTTCGAGAACAGGTACAAGAATGGAAAAGGAATTCTTCGCCGGTTCTCAGCAATACTTTCTGGAGTTCTGGAAAGAGCGGAAAGATTATTTTAAAGGAAAACTAGTCAGATAGTAACTCTATCTTAACAGTAAATGAATCACTACGGGCTTACGCCCGTAGTATCTTCGTTCCGCATGGCACGGCCTTCGGCCGATTGTCGTATCGTCTTGTCCATGGTCTGATGCCCATGGACAAGACGATGAACGGAATCAAAGGCGGAGATACCGTGGAATTGCTCTCCCCGGCCGGGAATCTTGAAAAATTAAAATACGCATATTTATACGGGGCCGATGCCGCCTATATCGGCATTAAGAATTTTTCTCTGCGCTCTCAGGCTGATAATTTCGATAATACCGATTACCGGGAAATCAGAAAAATTAAAGGCGGTAAAAATAGAAGGAAGGATGAAATCGATCTACTATACGGCCGTCGTTACCAGGACCTACCGTAAAGCCCTTGATGCGTTAAAGATTATCAAGGAGGGTTAGAGGGACTTCTGGCTTTTCAACTTTACAGTCATATCCCTCAGGCGGGAAAGCCGCTGGGCAAGCAGTTTTGCCAGGAAAATACCGTAATGGGGATTTTCCTTGACCACTGTCAGGAATTCATCCCTGGAGACTTTAATCAGGGTACTCTTACCGGCCGATTTGACAGTCGCCGATCTTTGATTATTCCCCAAAAAAGACATTTCACCAAGGAAAATGTCCTCCGGGGTTAAGGCGGAGATAAATTCCCCTTTAGAGTAAATTTTTAGTTTTCCTGAAACAATATAGTAGAGGAAATTTGATTCTTCCCCTTCTTTAAAAATTATCTGGTTATTGTTGAAAACAATTTCCTCTGTAAAAACGGATCTCTCCGGCGTTATCCTGTAGGTAAAGTATATCTTTTTCTTTTTTACTCTGGGACTTTTGTTCTTTTTTCTGATCAAATCGATTATATCGCCCCCCTTGTCAAGCCATTCGGTTTTTTCGGCATAGGTGATCCGGCAATTTCCGTGTTCAATGGCATTCATAAGTAATTCGAAGAGCCCCACCTAGAGGCGTTCCTTACTATCATTATTGATATAATTTGCATTATAGAGGAAATTGCTGACAAGGTTGGCATAGACTTTTACATCGAAGGGATCATTGTCCATTACAAAAGTCTCAGTAATATTGTTCAGAAAATCACTTTGAAAACCGCGCTGAAACAGGATTCGCCGGTTTTGTTTAATTATTTTTAGTATCCGGTGGAAATTAAAATCAAATTCGCCTTTTCGTAAAATGCTGATAATATTCGAGTCACGCATTTTTTCAAGAAGTTCCCGCTCGTTATCGGCCCCGTGTATTCCGATAATACCGCCGTAATGCAGCCAGGAATCAGCCTTAATATCTTCAAGAATGGAAAAGATATCGCTGTCATTTTCATCAAAATTGATAATATTAATTTCAGGTAATTCAAACTTAAGGTATTCCAGATACCGATCTCTATCCTGAAAAAACATTGGGACAAGATAACTTTCAAACTTCTCGCATTCGGCCGTGATTTTTTTATTCAGCATTTTATCCGAGCTGAAAACAGGAACCTTTTTCATTTTCAACACCTTTAGATTGGATTGATATCTATTCTAGCATCGTCTGTTATTATTTTCAACCTGATTAAAATAAGGTGAAAGACTTTTGATAACCGCTAATAAAGAAGCTGCCGTAAACGTGTTTCTAACTGAGAAAATTCCTCCCGTATAGGCTCGAGATATTCAGCCGCAAAACGGCGTAACGCGGTTTCATCGATAACATTTGAAAATAAGGCATAAAGCCGCTGTTCGATCTCTTCGGAGCTATGAATCCAATCCTGAAGAGAGGCTTTAAGCCTTTTCGCATACATGTAATGTTGTTTGCGATAGGGTGATTCCAGGGTACAACGTATAAACGTCTCTTTTAATTGCCGGATGCTTTTCCAGGAACAATTCAAAAACTCAGCCAGCACTAAGAATATTTTTTCTCGTTCCTGGGCGCTGTGCGCATTTGTAAAAAAGAGAAGACGGTCTTTTGCCAGGTCCATCGTAGTGCTTGAATTATAATCCCACAAGAGTGATGAAATAACGGGTAAGCACGCCGTATACACGTCTATAGGCACACATTTAAGACCGGAATACCTGCCCGAATAGTCAATCACTGCCAGTATGCCGGCTACCCCCTTGGCATGCAATTCCCGGCATTGAGTAACTATCGCTTTCAGCAGGGTATCCGTGTCTGCAGCCGGCAGCCTCAATGCGCTCCAGATTTCAGCGGTTCTTGTAGAAGGGAGTTCAACTTCCCCGATAAGTCTGCTGTCAACAACGCAGGCTGCAGATTCTCTCTCTGTCCATAATTTTATAAAAATGTCTCTGCCTTCCGAGGGTAAAAAAACAAGTGGTTTTACCTTCCGGGATGAACAATATTCAACTAAGGGTTTCAACAAACTATTGAAACAGGCAATCCAGGTGGTCTTACCTTCATCGCCTTCCCGGCCTTTCCCCTGATTAAACCGGGCGGTATTCAGTATTTCAGAGGAACCGGATGGATTGATACTATCGAACCCAACCATTATCCGTCTACATCCGGGGTTAAGGCTTAAAATATCATCAATAATATCCTCCATGAATTTCCTGGTTCCCGGTTCAATACCACCGGCAAAGTCCGGCTGGTTACAACTTTCAAAGAGAGGGGAATAACTTTGCAAACCGAAGGTGCAATGGATCGCTTTCAGACAGGCAATGTACGGTATTATCTCGATACCCCGTTTTCCTGCAAAGGCTACCCATTCATGAACGGTGCTATCAGAATAGGCATAATCGGAACTGAAACGTTTATCCAGACGCCATGGGAAATTAGAACCCCATTCAACCACGAGGGTATTGAAACGAAGCCCATAACAGAGGTTGATAATGTCTTTAAGCCGTTCCGCCGTGTACGGCAAAACACTCAGATCGAGATATAAACCCCGGCGGTCGAAAACCGGCTGATCATTCTTGAATTTCCGGTTATCCTTAACGCTGCTTTTTTTATCCATCAACAGTGGAATATCGCTAAATGCGAAGGTTTGTCAATGGAATAGGCTCGATATAAACACTCTGTAAGAAAAGCAAGATATCCAGGCTCCGCTTGCCATTTATTTTATAAATAAGTATTCTTCGAGCAACAGGAGCGCCGCATGGAGACACTCGATAAAAGATTTGCCCGTTTAGGCATCAAGATTCCACGAATCGTGCTTCCTTTTCACGCCATTGATCTTAAACGGTGGGCGGTTGTGGCCTGCGACCAGTTTACCTCAGAAAAGAAATACTGGGAAGAGGTCGAGAATTTCGTCGCGGCTTCACCCTCAGCCTTACGGTTGATCCTGCCGGAGTGTTTCCTCAAAGAAAAGGATACCCCAAAACGTATCCGCACGATTCATAAAGAAATGAAAAAATACCTGAATAACGGCCTTCTCGTGGAATATGAGCCTGCTTTCATACTGGTAAAACGCGACACACCTTTGTCACCCCCACGCTGGGGACTTATGGCTGCCCTTGATCTGGAATATTACGATTTTTCCGCCTCTTCAAAGAGTATTATCCGCCCCACGGAAGGAATCATCCATGGACGTCTCCCCCCCAGAGTAAAAATACGACGGGATGCTCCTCTAGAATTGTCCCATATTATAGTGCTGATAGATGACCCGTGGATGTCAATAATTGAGAAACTTGCTGAAGAAGCCGAAACTTTAGAAAAAATCTATGATTTTGATTTGATGATGAACTCAGGACACCTGACCGGATATCGCCTCCACGATGATAAACACCTCCATCTTATCGTTAGTGGAATGGAGAAACTGGCAGACCCGGCTTATTTTAGAAAACGTTATGCCTCGGAGGACCTGCTTCTATTCGCTGTCGGCGACGGAAACCATTCCCTGGCCACAGCCAAATCAATCTGGGAGAGAATTAAACTTAAGAATACCGGCGACCCGGCCATTATGGATAATCCCGCGCGCTGGGCTCTCGTAGAGCTGGTCAATATTTACAGCCAGGGGCTTATCGTTGAACCTATCCATAGGGTGCTATTCAACGTTGACCCCGCCATCTTTTTTCAGGAATTGAAGCAAGGCCGCGAAGTTACCGTACAGGAACTTTTAAGCTTCAACGCCCTTGAAAACAGGCTGGAAAAGCACATTACAAAACCGGGCTCGCATGTAATCGGATTTGTGATGCCCGGTAAACAGGGCCTTATTACGGTTCACAAGCCCTCCTCGCGGATCGCCACCGGCATCTTTCAGCCTATTTTGGACATCTACCTGAAAAATCATCCCGAATCGAGTGTGGACTATATTCATGGGGTGACAACGGTTGAAAACCTTGGGAGAAGAGACGGGAACATGGGTTTAATTTTTCCGCCTATAGACAAATCTCAACTATTTCAGACAATTATTTCCGAAGGGGTTCTTCCGAGAAAAACCTTCTCAATTGGCCGCGCTCAGGAAAAGCGATTCTACGTGGAGGCGCGAAAAATTGTTAATTGCTTATTCACCTAACGAATGTCTACAACCGGTTTAGGGCAGCTATTAAAACAACTCATCTGGGAGCCTTAATGCTCCGGGCCGTATAATTCTGTAAGGCGTAACGCTTATATCAAGAATTGTGGAAGGAAGCTTTCCAGGTAAGTCACCGTCCTCTACAATTAAGTCAACTTCTCCTTCGAACTCTTTTATTATTTTTTCAACTTGCCAAAGTGGTTCGGTACCGCTCCGATTAACGCTTGATGATAAAAGAGGCTCATCAAGTTCCGCGAGTAAGGCACCTAAAAATGGATCTTCCGGGACCCGGAAAGCGGTGGTGGAACCTGAACGGTCGGGAACAACCAGGGTTAACGGGCCGGGCCAGAAGGCAAGAAGACGAGGGTCGGGTTTTACGGTTGAGTATTTTAGAAGCTCCGAGGGATTAGCCAGGAGCCTGAGAAAGGGTTTTAGTTCTCCGCTCCCCTTTATCTTTCGAATTTTTCGTTCTGTAACACTCGCCTTACCATGGAAACCATAGATTGTATCACATGGGAGAATCACAACGCCGCCGGATTTTAAAACCGACAGGGTTATTTTTTTGGAATTAAAATTACTTTTTTTGATTACCATTTCTATCTTTCTTAATTAAACCTGAAAGAATAAAAAAAGTAATCCCCACAGCAACGGCAATTGATCTAAAAGCGGGTTTCAGGCTGGGATTTTCAGCCTCCTCTTTCAGCAATCTCCCGACCGCATAAAAACTCCCCTGGGATCGATAACCACTTATTTTTACAATTTTCTCATTTTTATCAAAATACCCCAATTCTCGGGCATACAATTTTAACAGGCGCGTATCCGACCGTAAGGATTCAAGTCTGGAAGCGAGTTGGCGATTGATCTTTTCAAGCTCTTCGATATTGTTTTGAATTTCCGCTCTGTTTTGAAGGATTTTTTTCATTGCCAATATACCGGTATTACCTCCCACAAAAATCAAAAGAGAATAGACGAGAAAACCTGCATAGATTGAAAAAAAAAGCCTAGTTCCTCTTCTCATATTTCTTATTACGGATAAATTGCTGTATATCTTGACTACAAAACAAACCATCCAGCCCTTAAGGGCTCTTAAGGGCTGGATGGTTACGAAAACCGGACATGAAAATCATGCGCGGGATTATTGCCAGAACATTGTTTTTTGCACTATATTATTAATAGAAGAGAGGATTATCTACATATTATATAATAATTTGATCAATTGACTGTTGCTACTTTCCGATATAAAAAATATCGTGTAGAATTAATCCAGGAGTTGCTAATGGCCACGGAAAAAAATAAAAACCCAAAAGGCGATCTGGAAAGCCTGGGGCAAAGAACGTCGATTATGCCATTACCCGAGGATGAAGAGCTGGAAAAATACGGCGTGTGGGTAAAGGTAGGTCCCGAAGATATGATAGAAGAGTATGCTGCCGAGGAAGACTTCAAGCTTCAGGATCTAGAAACGGGTGTGGAACCGGAAGAAGAAACCATCCTTACCCCGGAAGAAGAGGAACTCCTTGGAAATTTACAGAATGAAATACCCGAAGAAGAGGAGATACTGTCAGAAACAGAGGATTTTTCGGTCCCAGAGATAGACATCGATTCCGAGATTCAGGATTTTGAAAGAGGGAAAGCTGCAACTGGAGAAATTCCCGCTGAAGTTTCAGAATCCATCGAGAGTCTCGATGAAGATTTTTCCGATATCTCCCTGGATAATCTTGAAGAGATTGAGCAGGAGTGTGTTGAAGGCGAAAAACCGGCTGAAGAAAAGTTGGAATTAGAAGAAGTTCTCGAAGAACAACCCTTAAGAGAGGAAGCATTCGAGGAGAAAATATCCGAAAGTGAAGAAGAACTAATAGAGATTCCCCTGGAAGAGCCGCTAGAAGCGCTAGAAGAACAGAGGGCGGAAACGCTGGAGGTTGAAGCCATCGCACCCGAGACTGGGCAGCTCGATGTGGAACTGATGGAAGAAGAAGCAGTGGCGGGCGCAGCCGAGGATGTATCCGGGGGTATTGAAATTACGGACTCCACCCTTCCAATGGCTGAAGAAAATCTGGATGAGATTGATATTGCGGAACTTGAACAATCGGATTATGGAGAGGAGCTGCCGGAACTGGAAGTTGAGGATATCGGTGAAGATATAATTTCAGAAGAAGCCGAAGAAATTTCCGAGCTGACCGATGTTGAAGAAATTAGAGAGCCGGAAGAGCTTGAAACCACCGCAGAGGCAGCCTCTACCGCGGTTCCGGTCGAAGAAAGGCCGCCTGTCGTTTCCGAGGATAGTTCGACCTCAATTCTTTTAAAGATTGAGAAGGAACTTTTAGCAATAAAAGAAGAGCTTGTAGCGTTAAAACATGAACTTTCATCCTTGAAGACCGTCGAAATAATTCAAAAAGAGCCGGCACCGGAGGAAGCCCCCAAGAGTACCGGCTTTTTTGAGGAAGAAGAGGATGAAACCATTGCGTTAACAGGCGACGAACTTGACAATATCCTTAATACCGCTGAAATAACCGAGCAAACCGCGAAACCAGGGTATGCCCTTGACGAAATAGACGAGACGCTGACGGGTGATGAATTGGATAACATCCTTAATACCGCGGAAATAAAGGAAGAAACCGTAGAAACCGTTTTTACACCCGAGGAAAGCGGCGAAATAGCAGTTGAAGTCGAAGAACCCGTTGAAGAGATTCCAGAACCTGAGGATATAATTCCCCTGGAACCGGAAAAAACTGCGGATGAACTGGAAATCTCCTTGGAAGAAGGTCTATCTGAAAGTCCTGAACCTCAAATCGAACCGAAAGAGGAAAAAGCCGGTGAAATCAATTTGTTCGATACCGCCAGGGATGAGCTTGTAATACCTGGTGAAGAATCTATAGAGCTGGAAACCTTCCGGGAAGAAGAAGCTGAAATAACGCTATCGGATGAGGAGGTCCTGGAAACAATGGAACAGGACCTGGCGGAAACCACAACTGAGGAAGGAAAACCCAACGATAATGCTCTAATCGACGAAATTGAAATCAGTGTCCCGGAAGAGCCATTACCCGAAATCCCCCCCTCGATGGATATCGAAGTCGAAGAAGGCCTCGATATTATCACCGAGCACGAAGAATCTTTGGTAATGGAAGAACCTGAAATCCAGGAGGAACCCAAAGTTTCCGAAACCATAGAACTGGAATTGCCGGAAGAAGAAACAGTAGTTGAAATTCCAGAAACCGAGCCCATCGAGACGGCAGCCGAAACCGAGATAGTGATTGAGTCAAGGGAGGAAGAGGCAAAACCCGAAGAACAGGCGGCTGAAATTGAAACTGAACTTCCGGAAATGCCGGAGATTGAGATAGAAGAAGAGAGACCGGAAGAGGCGGAATCGAAACTCGAAGCTGAACCTGGAATTGAAATTGAAACCGAAGCATATATCCCGGATAATCTTAAAGAAGAAATAAAATCCGTTTTAAGTTATATGGATCAACTCCTGGAATCTTTGCCTGAAGAAAAAATCATTGAGTTTGCCAAATCCGACCATTTCCTGGTTTATAAAAAATTGTTTGAGGATTTGGGGCTGAAACAGTAATGGGTCTATTAGAAAAAGCCGAAGTTGCACAACTGAAAACTACGAAAAAGAGCCTTCTTGATCGGGCGGAAGGACTGAGAAAGTCAAATCTGAACCGCCAATCTGTTAAACATATCCAAACTCCAGAAACCGGTGCAGAAATAAAAAAAAAACTGAACCCGGTTTAGAAGAAGAATCTCCCTGGCTCGAACCAGAGGACCTTAATTCAGAACATCGTTCTGTTCCGACTGAAGTAGAAGACTTCTTTTCCGAATACCTTGAAACTCCAGAAACTGAGGTGGCGCTTGAAACCGCATCCATTGAAAGCATCCAGGCTGAACAGTTGCATGACGATTTTGAGCCTGCCAAAATCGATATCACCACCTTGAAAGATGAGTGTGCTTCCATACCTCCGGGGATTGAGTATCCTGTCAACCTTTTCGGGGTTCTCAAAAAACATATGCAGATATCAAAAGGTGCTCTTTTGCTGTTGGATACGGAACAGGGCATGTTCATTCCGCTTGCCATAACAGGTTTTGATAAGACCACCCATCATAGGCTGCGGCTGCCGGGGAATTTAGACGGGCTGATAGAAGAGTATGAAGACAGTAAGGTGAAAATATATCCCAGAGATAAGTTGACGCTCTTGAGGCCTTATTTTTCAATTCGCGAGTTTGCTATCCTGGAAAAAGCCCTGATATTCCCCTTTACCCACACGGGTAAACTTCTTTCACTGCTTCTGATAGTGGAATCTTCCTTACCCGACAGTGATGATGAGTTAAGTAAACTGTTTGATGCGTTGTCTCCATTAGTATCCCCTAATATTTACGCCTCCAGATTCGATAAATTTAACAAACTAGCTTCCATGCAGATGGAAAAGAGCGCAGATCTTCACAATGAAGTGAAAACCATGATTAATACGGCCGAAGCTGCCGGAAATGAAATGATACTGCTGGTGATAACTATCGAGAATCTTATTAGTACAATTCTTGCAGGTTCCCAGGATGCCGATGGGTATCGGGTAAAAAATGATATCCTCCGCATACTTTCTGCGATGGTATCCGGTACGGGAAAAGTTTTTACGCTGGATAACGACCGCCTGCTCTTCTTGATAAGCGGGAAATCGGTCCATAATGAAAAACTATTACTCCACCAGATTTTTCTCGCCTTGAAATCTTTTTTCCGGAAGATCAACGAAATGCCGGAATTATTACATGCGGTACGAAAATATCCCCAGGACGGCCGGGATGCGGTTACCCTGCTTAACGGTCTATTACACCCTCAATAGCCAATGGTACACATTCATACAGCCCGGTCAGGCTTACCCTATGCAACCGCAAACGGCCTCCAACTGCATTCAGCCTACGATCCCCAAAAAGAGGCTTTGAACTATATTCTTCATAATTTAAGAGATGAACAGCCTTCAACCATCATCTTGCTTGGTGCTTGCTTAGATTATCTGCATAATATTATTAAAAACCGTTATCCCTTTTCAAGGGTGATCCTCGTTTTCTATGACCGGTTTTTTTATGAAATGTTCAACGATCGCGCCAAAACCGCCTGGCACCCAGAAATGGGAATAAAAATCTCCCGTTTTTTTGCATCTGCAATTAACGAAATTGATATTGAGGGTTTAAAAATTCTTGAATGGCCGCCGGCGTCAAAAGCCTACCCGCATTTATCGGATCTGGCCAACAAGTTTTTAAGTAGCCGCATTAAAGAATTAAACGGCAATATTATGACTACCAGAGCATTCGGGAAACGTTGGATAAAGAATTCCTTGTTAAACCTCTTGTTTATCGAAAAATACGGGATCATTACAAAAACCAATCTTCCC
>JBFMGN010000359.1:0-4444 GCA_040752435.1 Spirochaetota bacterium | reverse complement strand
CTGATCTTCCCCTCAACCGCCTGCGCGACGAGCATCGGGTGCTTATTTCCGTGAACGACAGAATGGGAAACCGGGAGCAGCTTCGGCGACTTGACTCACTCGGCTACAAGGGGGATTTCTCCTTTGAACCTTTCTCCAGCACAATCCAGGTGCTTCCACGCTCACAGCTCAAAGAGGCCATCAATAAAAGCATCGAATACCTTCTAGGTTAAGATCACCCTCCCGGCCGCTTCACCAGGGATACCATCGTCTCTACCGTCGGGAGACATTAAATCGGTTTTGCATTTTTTAACAGATATTGTTCCGCTTCAAGACACCAGAGATCATTATTTTTCTCGACAATATCAGCCAAATCAGCAAAAAAAGTGTTCGATTTTCCCTTTTCCCGGAAATCCGCTATGGCTGTCAGGGGCAGGCGGATATTTGTATACATTAGTTTTTTGCCTCCGGGAATCTCGGGTAAATTTAACGTGGTCGCAACAACGGCATCAAGGCCGCCGATATGGGTTATCATTGTGGCAGGGTTTAACAGACCCTTACTCATCATCTCCAGGGATTCTACCATATCCTCCGTGTTTCCGCCGCTTGTACCGACAATATGGGTCGAAGCGTAGTGGACATTGTAAAAGTTGAACATTGCCGAAAAGTTCGGATCGGTAGGCCCTGCAAAAAAGTTGAGGCACCCGTCGCGGCCGAGGATTTTGTCCCCCTGTTCTACAACCGCCTTAACCGGTGCAAATACGAAGACATCATCATACCCTTTGCCGCCTGTCAATGATCTTAAGTATTCTTCCGGGTTTTCAAGATTCCGGGTGTTGATATATTTCAGTTGCACGCCGTTTTTCTGTGCGTCTTCAACCGTATAAATAGCTGCAGCCCGTTTCAGGCGGAGATCATCAATATCAGTAACCACGAGCAATCCCGGTCGCCTGTCACAGTGCAGGGCATAATCGATTGCACCAAGCCCCATAGGGCCGACCCCCGCCAGTATTGCCATACTGCCGCCGGGAACTATGCCCATACTATGAGTGTATTGGCCTTGTTCGGTATGGTACATGGCGTGGTAGGTTCCGACGATGCAGGATAACGGCTCGGCCAGAGAGCCGTAAAAAAAGGCTTCCCCACTGTAGCCAAGCAGACAGTTCTGTTTCATAACGATATCGGGAATAATAATATACGTCGCGTCTCCGCCGATGTATTGAAAGGAATACCCGGGGGCTTCCATCCTGCCCGGTATGCTCAACTGGGGCTGCACGGAAAACTTTTCCCCCGCTTTGTATTTCTCTCGCCATTTTTTTCCTACTTCTACAATTTCACCGCAGAACTCATGCCCGATTATCGTCGGATTTTTATCGATATCTTTAGGAACACGTTTATGGTCGGAACCCTGAATCGCAGCTTTGTACGATGACATGCAAATACTATCTGAAATAATATGTGCGAGAATTTCATCGTCTTTCAGAGTGGGAAGTTCAAATTCTTCCAATCGGAGATCGTTTTTTCCATATAAACGGACTGCTTTAGTCTTCACTTTAATTACTCCCATTTTCATTTTAACATTATCTGGCCACCGGTAACGGGTACAGCCTGGCCGGTTTCATATTTTTGGTCGACAATGTAATATATTGCCTTTACGATATCCTTTCCAGTACAACCGCGTTTCATCGGGACCTTGGACTCATAAAATTTTTTTACGTCCTCTATCGTCTTCGCACCGGGGACTTTTCCCGCCCTAAGGTATTGTATAAAGAGCCCGTTGTCGGGGTCAGACCACAGAGGCCCCTCGAAAAAATTTCCGGGACAGATAGAGTTTACCTTAATATTATCTTCCACCAGCTCCAGGGCGAAACTCTGGGTTAACCCTATTCCCCCGAATTTGCTCCCCGCATACGCCCCGTTTTTATTTGACCCCTCAAGCCCGGATTTGGAGTTTATCTGGATTATATCAGTAAAATACCTGCCCGTAGGTTTATTCTGGTACGCCATAACAGGCGCCGCATGCTTGGTACAGAGAAAATACCCTAAGTAATTTACATCATTCACGAACCTGAAGGTTTTTTCATCCATCTCCTTGACACTGGAGGCTTTAAGCACTCCGGCATTACTGATAAAAAGATCAATGCCGCCGGCTTTCCATACAACCTCCCGGATCATAGCCTTAACCGATTCTTCGCTGGTAACATCCACCTTGACTCCATAAGAAGTGATCTTCCCCTGTTCCCGGTTAAGTATCTCTGCCAGTCTGCAAGCCCCTTCCAGATTCAAATCCGCAATAAATACGAAACAGCCTGAGGCAGCCAGTTCTTTGGCAATTTCTTCACCGAAACCTTGCGCTCCCCCCGTAACAACAGCTATCTTATCCTTAACGAGATTGGTTCTATACCAAACTGTTTCACGGGATTGAGCGGCACCCTGTACCGATCTAATCTGTTCAACGGGCAGGGGTTTAGCAGGAATACCCGTTATACAATCCATTACAATTGCTGCGCCGGAATAGGTCTGCCCGAGAGCGAAAATACCCTTCCCTTCCGCCACAACCACTGCTGGAATAAAGCCCGTATCATTTCTGTATTTTTCAAAGCGTTCGATTGTTGCTTGCGCAATATCAGCCGGTGTCTTGCCGGAAACCGAAATATATAATGGCAGGCTTTTTATCCCGGTTGATGCAGCGATTTTTGATTGTTCGTCGCAGAACCGAACAAAACATCCCTTCTCACCATCAAAGGTCAAACCCCTTAGGGTAGGTCCTATTATACCTTCAACAAATATTTCCATACTGATTCACTATCTCCGCAGTGTTAATTATGGGCTGTTAAAACCGTTAAAACGGGATCAGACCCCGTAGATTATACGGATTTCTATTATCGATTTTTTTCCCGATTTCACTGTATAGTTGAATCCGTTCTTTAATGGTTTTTTCTTTTAACGGATTAGTACTTCCGAAAAATGAATAGCGTGAATCAACATTCGTTAACTTTTCATGGGCGATCAGAGCCCAGGTGGCATCGACGAGGTGCCTGAAATCGGGCTCCATGATAATGGGGCAGTGAAAAGTTTGCCGGGAACTGTTTATGTCCACCCCGCTTATTTCCATAAGCTCATATTCACTGCAGAGCCTCTGGATGCGTCTCAACTGTTCAAGGGTATTCCGAGGGGGCATATAAGTTACCGCTTTAAATCCGATTGTCTTAAGCTCCGGTATCAGAGCATCGAGAAAATCGTCTTCGAATTTCTCCGCTTTTTTATCCCCGGTGGGGCTGTCGGTAACATCCCCAAGGTATGCATAAGCAGGAATTGCATCGATGAAATTGGCAAAGTTAACCGTCTCGTATACCGAAATGCATTCCCTGTAATCCGGCTGAACAAATATTTTTTCGAGGAAGGAACTCTTCAAGACCCCCAGCAAATCATATGTATAGTGGGGATTTCGCTCATCCAAAAGATATTCGGTGATCTTTTTCGGCAGGGAAACATGTAAAGTTTTATCCAGAAACTCTACCAGCGTTTTCCCTTTTCCTGCCTTTTTAAGGATTTTTATTGCAAAGGCGTACAGGATGTGCCTCTCCGTAATTGTTCCTCCTTCTCCGGCTTTTGAAATTCCGTATACATCTTTTTTAAAATCAATTTTTTCCATTCCATAAGATTCCAGTAGAAGATTCAGTTTAGCCACCATAAGCCGGTTTCTCTTGTTTCTTTCAACAAGCATAGGCTTCAGAAAAGCGCGCACTTCCTTAAACCTTTTTCCCGGGATGCCGTGGATGGCGATATAAATGATATTTCTTGAATCGGGATTATTGAGCTTTTTTCCGGCCACTGCGGTTCCGGAAATATTAACCCGTAACTCGAAGCCGGCAGTTGAGGCGATATCAAGGGCCATGCAGGCTGCAATCATCTCTTCCGCTCCGGCGATGCTGTCATGATCCATGATGCCGACGGCCTTTAAACCCGCCTCCTTTGCCTTGTAGGCAGCCAAAGACGGCGAATAAGGACTGAAGGAATAAAATGTATGGACGTGATTGTTAACTTCTCCCTCCCGGGAATCGGCAGCCGGGGCTTTCCCTCGCAACCGCACAGCGGCTTTACCTGCCGCCGATAAACGCTGAAACCTGTATTGGGCGTTAAGCTGTTGAAGAATGTCTTTCATTTTTTCCTGTCCGCTAAAAATTGATAGAATTTATTTATATTACTAAAAGATCAGGTGGTAGTATATACTTAAAAATTGGTAAACAGTATACCGGATATGAAAAGTACGAGAGATTAATGGAGAAAAGGTACACGGCGTTATCAATTCCGACCCTGATTCGATGGCACGCCGCTGGTGAAAAAGAAAATCGAGGCTGAAAAGCCGGCGATCTATCTGAAAATGCAGCTTACAATGGGGAAGAATTGGTATGAGAAAAAATATTGGAAAAGCCAAAAGGAAGACTCCGTATAGCCCTGGGCC
>JBFMGN010000358.1:0-4457 GCA_040752435.1 Spirochaetota bacterium | reverse complement strand
GTACTTGGCGCGGCGGGTGATTGAGCCGATTCGTTGGCCGATTAACCTATCCTTAAAAACCCTGGCGGACATAGGTTGCACAATCTTCGGCCATTTAACCTTCACACCGGTAATTTTACGACCAGTGATTCCGGCCCTGACGAGGCTCTCAACAACAGTCTGAACTTCCGGTAATTCCGGCATAAGTAGACAGCATACTCTCTTTTATTGAGGTTATGCAACCTGGTAAAGATTGACATGAGTTTCCCATAATGGTATCTGTATAGAGATGGAAACAATCTGGATCGATGAAAAGCAGTTACAGAAATCACTGATTCGAAACGAAACCTTCTGGAAAGGCGAACTGGAAGAGTATCCCCTTATGTGGATAACCGCCCCCAATTCAAAAAAAAATCCACCGGCGTTAAAAGATCCAGCCGACCTCAACGAGAAATGGACCAACATAGATCTCGCTATGGCTTTCGCCGAAAACGATCTTGCCAGAACTCATTATGCGGGAGACGCCCTTCCCGTTTTTAATCCCTGGCTCGGGCCTGACCAGCTCGGAGCCTGGCTCGGCTGTGCTCTTACCCTTCGTGTTACCGAGTTTACCTCCTGGGTAAAACCCTTTGTGAAGGATTGGCATGAACACCAGGAGTTTTTCATTAACCATGAGAACAGGTGGTGGAAGCATTACCTTAACATGCTTACTGAAAGTATCAAAGCCGGTAAAAGCAAGTGGATAACAAGCTACCCTGACCTTCATTGCGGGATCGATGGTCTCGCGGCAATCCGGGGACCACAAAATCTGATGACGGATATTCTTGAGGTGCCGGAGCTGCTCGTAAAACCGATGAAACAGATGACAGCTCTTTTTAAATATGTGTTTGATCTGACCTCGGAAATAATATGTCCCGGCGGGCAGGGCACATCCAACTGGACTATGGGGTGGAGCGAGAAACGGTTCATGTGCATCGGACATAATGATGTTGCCTGTATGATAAGCCCGGAAATGTTTGATAAATTTTGCCTTAAAGATACAGAAGAGTGTATTGATTATGTGGATATCTCAATTTATCATATGGACGGCCCGGGACAGATTCCCTTCCTGCCGCGGCTTCTATCGATCGATAACCTTCATACTATCCAGTGGATTCAGGGTGCTGGCAATCCTTATCCTTCCCGATGGCTGGATCTGCTGAAAAAGATTCAGGCCGCCGGTAAGTCGGTCCAGGTTGTTTATGTCTCTGGACACGGAGGCGAGGCTGATTTGCGAAAAGAACTTGATGCTCTCTGCGCGAATCTTGATCCCACCCGGTTATTTATGTATGCAGTGGTTAAAACTGAAGAAGATGCGGATGGGATTGTCGAGTATGCCAGAAAAATATGCAAAAAAAAGCGGAATTATTAGTGCGGATACACTCTATGGAATATCCAAAGTTACGGCCACTGGAGGCTTTTCCTGTCGAGAATAACATGATCTGTATTCGAGATCCGTTGAATTTCTCAGATAAGATGCTGCTCCTTCCGCCTGATATTTTTTTTATTTGTGCCCTCTTTGACGGCCGGCATTCCATTCTGGATATCCAGGCTGAATATACCCGCCGGTATGGAGATCTTATTTTCAGCGCCAGGATCAATAAGATTATTGAGCAGATGGACGAATGCCTGTTTCTGGAAAACAGCAGGTTCCATGAAGTTAGAAAAAATGTTATTGAAGGTTTTAAGAATTCCGGAATCCGCCCGGCGACTCATGCGGGAATATCCTACGAAGAAAAACCCGATAAGCTTACGCAGCAATTGGAGGATATTTTTAAGCAGTCGGGGTGTTCCGATTTTTCTAGAGGTTTCGGAGTGAACGACGGGAATAATCAGAATCTTACAGGACTGGTAGCTCCCCATATTGATTTACGCCGCGGGGGAACATGTTATGCCTGGGCGTATTCCGAGCTGCAACGGAAAAGCCGTTCGCAGACTTTCGTAATCCTCGGTATATCCCACAGTCTGACAAAAACCAGATTTGTATTAACGGATAAAGATTTTGATACTCCTCTCGGTATTATAAAAACCGATAAAGACTTTGTAAGGCGCCTTGCCGGTTTATGTACAACGGACTTTTTTTTGGATGAATTCGCACACAGGAACGAGCACTCAATCGAATTCCAAACCCTGTTTCTCCAGTATCTTTTCGGCGGGAAAAAGAATTTCAGAATTGTTCCCGTATTGTGCGCTGCCATCCCGCTCTCCGGTTCCAGTGATGAGGATAACCAAACAGCCGCGGAAGTGAATGAGTTTCTTTCCGCCTTAAAGAATGTGATCCTGGAATATGGAAGTGAAATCTGCTGTATTGCAGGTGTGGATTTAAGCCATATGGGCCGGCGGTTCGGGCAGGAATTAACCCTTTCCGAGAGTTTCCTCCGCTGGGCGGAAGAGGAGGATCGGAAAATGCTTCAACCTGTATTGGACCTGGACGCGGAGAAATTTTTGGATTTTATCAAGAAAGAGAAGGATAAACGGAATGTCTGCGGCGTACCGGCCATATACTCCCTTCTAAAGATACTGCAATCCGGCGGTTTCTCCAGCAGTTCCCGGCTGCTGAAATACGGTCGAGCGGTAGATCCGGCCACACAATCGGTTGTAACTTTTGCAGCCGCCGGCTTTTATAACGCTTCATAACAAACACACCCTCAACTTTTAAGGATAATTGTAATCTCTTAAGCTTTAACCAGGCTAGCTCTCAAATTAATTCGATCCATTGCCGTGCAACAGTTTTTATATCATATCTGTTTTTAACTTCACGCCTTCCGGTTTCCCCCAATTTCTTACAAAGAGCCGGGTCTTTAAATGCCTTAAGGAGAATTTCTGAAGTTGATGCGGGATCGGCGAAGAATAGTTTGGTACCCTCTGTATTTGCAGCATAACCGGGGGCAATAAAAAGATCATCATACGGGACAATCTCACCCGGCCCTTGCATCGGGGGTGTTATAACGGGAATGCCGCAAGCCATTGCCTCGATTACAGGGATGCAAAATCCTTCCCATTCCGAGAGGTTTATATAGACATCCATTATATTGTACAGATCGGCAAGGTTGCCTTCGGATAAATCCTTATCGATTATTATTACCTTTTCGCTCAGTCCGTACTTCCCTGCTATTTTTCTTAGATCGATTCCATCTATTGACACCGTCCGGTCGGTCTTTAGTATGAGAGTTACACCGAGGGGACCGGCCTTCGGTAAATCCCCCACAAGACGGCAAAACAGGGAGAAGGATTGGATCAGCCGGTCAAATTGTTTCCGGCGGGTATTAGCCCCGATTGTACCGGCCACAAAGGTTGAATCTTTTCCGAAGTTATTTTTAAAAAAGGATTTTTTTGCCGCATACCGTTCTTCATCATGTAATGGGTGATACACCGAGCTATCGACTCCGTGGGGAATTACCGGACCAACTTTTTGTACCCCGGCATCAAGCAGAAAGTTACGGGTTATAACTGTCAGAGGAACTGGAATGAAGTTCTTGAAAACACGGGGATCGGGAGGTTTTGAGAGTTGTGTCCACAGGAAAAGGGGGATACCCGTTTCCCCTGAAACGAACTGGTCGGGATACCCCAGCAGGATCGCCCCCTCAACACCGGATTTAACAAGCAGATCACCCAATGGAGACGACGGCAGCCGATTATGTTCAGTGATAACATCCTCAGTTGTTACCTCTCCCGCCAGGCTAAAGAGATGCGGTTCCCCGGAAACAGGATTTACAAGGATTGTTTCTATACCCATCGCATGAAAAGACCGTTTCAATAAAAGGAGTTGGTAATAAAAAGATGTTTTCTTTTTAAACGGAAGCCCGCTTACCAGGGCAATGACTGGTGAGGTTTTCAGCCGCCTCTCCCTACAGGGCACACCGATACACAGATTCCGCATATAGTCGCTTCTTTGTGAAAATTCATTAAACATAAAACTATGCATGTATCACGGCATTTGAAAATATCGATAAATTCATCCCGGTGAACGGTAATATCCCAGCTTTTACCTGTAGCTGCATGGGCAGGGCAGGCGTCAACGCATAGGCTGCATGTTCCGCATCTGCTTTCGTTGATCGGTTCTCTTGATAGTTCCAAGGGATGGTTTGTTAATAAACTGACAAAACGAACACGCGGGCCGAATTTCTCGGATATTAGAAGATCGGTTTTCCCTATCCATCCAATTCCGGACCGGGTAGCAGCCATTTTATGGGAAAAACGGTATGTAAGGGCTTTGCTGTCGAAATTATCACTATCCAGTGCTGAAATAGTAGGTTCAATAACGACGGAGTTAATATGTTCTTCCATAAGAAGTATCGAAATTCTGTGTGCCAGTTCTGAAAGTTCGCGGTTAGTCTCAGTGTAGTGATTATAATACTCAAGAGTCGGTCCATGAATCACCGAATCCATTATCCTGTCGTTAAGTTTCTTGCCTATTGCGATACAGTAATTCAGGTTGC
>JBFMGN010000357.1:0-4460 GCA_040752435.1 Spirochaetota bacterium | reverse complement strand
CATATACTGTACATACTGCGTGTCCGCCTTGGGAACAATATCATCGGCTTCATTACTGATGTAATCCATCGTTTTCGGCCCCGAATGGGTATGGGTTGCACTAATCAAAATATTTTTTTCTGATATGGAAATTTTATCGCATATTCGTTTTCTGATAATAGCGGTAGATTTCTTACTCACAAAAATAATGTCATTCGCAATAATCAATACTTCCTCTTTTCCGTCGGAAAGATAGAGAGCGGAAGAAAGCAAAGGATCGTGAACTCCGGTGGAATATCGCTCGACATGAGGATAGCCGAAAAGGAATTGTGATTCCTGGGGTGTAATTTCACGAACGGCGGAACCTGCTCTTAGTGCCCCCATAACTTTCTCCTGTATATTCTTTTAATTACCCATAACGTCCTGTCGAACTAAGGGCTTAGCATTCTTCCCCATCTCTGTCAATACAATCTTGGGTATAAAGACTAGCTTGACAAAGAGTAGTGGTTATAACATTATATTAATTGTGAAACTTGTCTATCCGGAGATTTAAATTATGGTCTCTACAGCCTACACCAAATTATACAATGTGTTAAGAGAACGAATACTTAACCGACAATATATTTCCGGTCAGAAACTCCCAACGGAGCGTGAGTTATGCGAACAATTTGGAATCTCGCGTATTACTATCCGACATGCCTTAAGGCTTCTTCAAGAGCAGGGACTTGTCGCCCGTGAGCCGGGACGCGGTACATTTGTCAGATCCATAAAGCCGAAAAAAGTACCGATTATCGACAGCGACTACGTCGGGTCGTTAAAAAAAGAAGCCCCGAACATCAAGCGAAAATTATTAACATACAAGATTGAGAAACCGCCGGCCCATATTACAGACGCTTTAGGTCTATTTAAAATGGAGGAATGTCTATTCGCCGAACGCCTGGACCTGCTTGAAGACGAGCCCCTCGCGTATGACCGGGCGTATATTCCTGTTGATATCTCCAAATCCATCACTAAGGAAATGCTTGTTCGGGTCGATTTCCTCAAAGTATGGCTTGATCAGGAAAATATTAAAATCTCTCATCTGAAAGAATCCATAGAGGCAATTGCCGCGGATAAGACCGCCTCGGTTCGCCTGCATGTACCGCTACACGGTCCAATGCTCCTTGCGATCGACCAGGTACACGGAGTAGACGAACGTATGCTCGCCGTATTCGAAACAATCTACAGGGGAGACCGGTTCAAGCTTATATCGACTCGTCATTGGGAATGAAAACAGGGAAACTATTTTTATTTTCCTTAACGAACCTTTAAGGAGGCACATATTATGGATAAATTCGATTTTAACCCATCAAAGTTTGTTTCTTTCAGGGATAAAAAGGAACTTGATAGAGTGCGGAACATAAGGCGGGAAGATATCGAGAAACACCCGAACCTGAATTTCAAAATACGGGTTGTTCCGGACGAAATGGCGGAGTTTATCTGGATCTCCGATATGTTCTATCGGATACATATGTCGGCAGAAAATAACGAAAAGCTCGTTCTTATCCTTGGGAATCCGGTACATACGTATAAGAAAATTGCTCATCTAATAAATAGATTCAGGGTTAACTGTAAGAATCTTTATGTTTTTATTATGGACGAATGGGCGGATGAGGAAGGCAACGTCGCACCGGAATCTTACCCCCAGAGTTTCATGCGGGCTCAGAAAAACTACTTTTACAATCCGATTGATAAAGAGTTAAGGCCGCCGGAAGATCACATCCAGGGACCCAGTACACAAAATATCAGCTATTACGGGAAAATGATTGAAGATATGGGTAACGCCGATGCGCTTTACAGCGGTTCCGGCTGGACTGGGCATATCGCCTTCATCGACCCGGAAACACCGGAGTTCGCCGGTTCCCTGGAGGAATGGAAGCGGATGGGCCCCCGGATAGTCACCCTGCATCCATTGACAATCGCCCAGAACTCGCTGCACGGCAGTTTCGGTATGAGCGGTGATGTAGCCAGCGTTCCTCCCCGGGCTGCGACAATAGGCCCTGCTGAAGTCATAAAAGCGAAGTACCGTATGGATATGAACTCTCTGACAACCGCGGGAACCTTCGTCTCCTGGCAGCGTTTTGTAACCCGTCTTATCGCCCACGGACCGGTAACCCCCCTTGTTCCCGCATCGATATACCAGACTCTCCAGTGCGATTTCTACATATCGGAAACCTGTGCAGCCAACATAGAGCCTTTATGGTATAAGGGGTATTAACAGGCCGATTTTAAAACTCATCAGGGAAGTCAAAATAACATTAGAACTGGAATCGACACCATGTCCGCCGGTGAAATAAATAAAGGAATTTGTACCGGATGGATAACAGTTTGATTCTTAACAAAAAAGTTACAGGTGTAACGACTTACAATAGAATTTCTCCTCCGGCATTTTTCAACAGGTAATACCTCCATTCTATCTCACATATAGACATGGATTACACTTCCGGGACATACAAACGAATTGATAGATTCTAGCTTCTGTCTTCAAATCTTAACATTGCATACAGCTTGTGGATTTCTTTCTGCAATTTTTCGTTTTCTGAATCAGATATAAAACCGTTTTTTTTTAAGGCGGTAACACATTCATTTATTCCGCTGATTCCCGAATAGAGACACGCAAGTTCAACCTTGTTCCCGGGATCGTGGGTTGTAATCTTCTCTATCTTAGCAGCGTAATCTTCCATTGCTTCCAGGAGGCTGCTGCTAACGGTAGGCTTTTGTTCCACCATACTGCACCCCTTCATTTAATATACTCCATTTACAGGCGAAATAACAAAACTTAAAGCATGATAGAATGAATATCACTTTTTAGGTTATCCACCTTGATAATTATCGGCAGTTTGGGCGGCTTTCACCATCATCTTCAAGGAATAAGGATCCATCCAGCCGGGAAGACTGCATCCGTTTGCCAGTAAGAACCTGGTTTTCCCTCCCAGTGTGAGTCCTTCCCGGACATGGTTCATGAGGAACTCTGGGGTTTTTCTGGTCATAACTGTGTTGTCGATTCCACCCATCACACAGCCGTTCCACTTAGCCTTCGCCTCGGTAATGGAAGGATTTGTTTCTATTCTGTCTTCCCAGCTTAAGATGCCCACAGGGAAATCCAGACAGGCACCAAGCTCTATATTATGACCATGAATGTGAAGGGTATTCATGGGGCCCATATCTTTCACAGACTGAAAAACTTTCATGGCAAAAGGCTTTTCGAATTTCAGAAAATCTTCCTGATTTATCTGGTCTTTACCGGAAAGCATCGACACAAAAACTCCATGAGCGCCGGATTCAAGAACACGCCTGGCGTACGCGGTAATATTCTCACTGACTACATCCAGCGCTTCAAGAAGTGCATCCGGCTCTTCTTTCATCAAGCGGGGCAAATGCTCTCCAACCGGGCTTCTCTGTAACACCTGATAAGGATCAAAAATTGTATCACAAAAATAGGCCTGGCCGTCGAGTTCTTTCCTGATAATCTCTATTGCTCTTAACTGCTCTTTCCAGGGAGATTTCTCGATCTCGAATGGTTTTAGCTGCTTCAACTCCGAAGCTGTTTTAAGTGCGTTAAACCCTTCCGGCATTGGATAGTAATAATCGTTCATCAGCTTAAGCCAGTCGAAGTTGAAGTATTTGAAGAATGAGAGAACAATCTCGGCGTATTTATCTCCCGGCAGATATTGTGTTCCAAAATGATACCAGCAGGAAATAGGTGTTCTGTCCGGTTCCCGGCCGCTTAAAACGGCATCAATTCGTTCAATTTTGTTCATTAGGCTTCACCTTCATGGCAGTATAAGTGTTCTGTCTATAACAGTGGATGTAATATCCATGTTTGTTTTGTAGTCAGTACGGCATTCCCCATACTCATCTATCCCAAGGATACGGTCAGGCGCCTTTACTTTCCTGCCCCGGCAAATACGGCCTGCGGGGATAAGCTGAAGAAGATTCAGTAAAAAACAGCTTGTAGTGTTCTTTTTTTAACGGAAGCTCATCATAATCTAATCCAAGATGCCTTGAGAAGCGTATCATTAATTTTGCATATTTTTCACTTTCCGTTGGATCTTCTTCTTTTTCATATAACAACTTAATTTCCTTCCACGCTTTTTGAATTGTTCGGTTTCCATCTTGTCTGAGATTCTTTAAAATATTTTCTAATCCCGTAGACATTTCTGCAGTTACAGCTTTCATGAATCCAAATAATTCTTTTTCTAATTCTAATTCAGCTAATTTTGATACAATGTCATAGAATCCCGCTGCCCATTTATGATATTTTTTTGGATCTCTTTTTTTATACAAAACCGGAAGTATAATACAGAAGTTTCCGCCTTTCTTGGCATAATGTTTTCTCCCCATATCCGTGTTTTGTTTTGCAATTAAAAATTCATATTCTAGAGCGGATTCTATTTCATTTGGGTTAATGTAAACCAATGTCTTCTGGTCTTGCACAAGAA
>JBFMGN010000356.1:0-4465 GCA_040752435.1 Spirochaetota bacterium | reverse complement strand
CCTTAAAAGACATGCAACCGCACCCGCAGAAGTTATTTGTCTGGGTCTTGATTTCAGGCTTCTTTTCTTCAGGCTTTTCTTTTTGTGCCTTGTTGTCTTTAGCCATTATTCTCAATTCTTTTCATATAAGTTATTGTTTATTAACTTATATGAAAAGATAAAAAAATTCCCTATCTTGTTTTTGAAACTTCCTTCTTTATTCTTTCCATTCTTACCGGTCCGTCTAAACAACCACATGTGCAAATACGATTGAGTCTTTGACGGCATTTTTCAAGGGTATCTTTATTCAAAGAATAATAAATCCAGTAGCCTTGCCTTTTGTCTTTTACAAGACCAGCCCCTTTGAGCACACGTAAATGTTGAGATACCGCTGATTGCGTTATCCCCAAAGCCTCAGCCAAGGCATTTACGTTCATAGGTTCTTTTTTTAGTAGTTCGATAATCTCTATTCTTTTATCAACTGAAAGAATTTTAAATAGGTCTGCTGCTTCCTTCATCGGCTTAAACTTCTTATTAAGTTAATTAGCATATACTAATATAATACCGTCATGTTTATGATGTCAAGCATTTTTTTATGGATTTATTTTTTACACACAACGAAGAGTGAACCACACCGCCGACGAATCAGAAATTCGTAACAGTTTATACAACTTCGTGCTCCACTTCTACCAGGGCCGCCCGGGTGTCGTCATGTTAGAACGCTCCTGATATTGCATTTTTCCGTATGCCTTATTGATCCTTTTTGTCGCCTCACAGTTAAAAGTGCTTCGCTAGTTGTTTAGTCGCCAGTTGGCTTAACAGAGGCAGCCTCCATCATCAGGATGACTGTAGGTTCTGCAACGCTTGTCTTATGCATAATCCCTTTGGGAACTGAAAACCCTTGGTGTTGTTTCAAAGTGATTCGTTCCTTTTCGAGTTCGATAATGAATGTGCCTTTCAGGACGAAAAAGAACTCGTCTTCTTTATCATGTTTGTGCCAGTGAAACTCCCCCTTTTTGAATACCCCGACTCGTACGACGCAATCATTGATTTGGCAAAGCGTCTGGTTGAACCAGTCATCGGTTACCTGATCTACAAATCTGTCAATATCGATCAGTTTCAGGGCACCATACTTTGCGTCGAGATTTATGGAATATTTCTTTCTCTCATCCATGTGCAAACCTCCAATTTGTTCTGTCCTACCACGCAATACTACGGGTATAGTCCTATTAATATTATAGATAGAGGGATTACAATTCCTCTTTACATATCCAGATTGATTCCATTTAGCCCATATCCCAGGTCATAGAATCAAACCTTGGAGCGTTCTAACGTTTGCGGGATAACCCGTGAGCGAAGCGAATCAGGTTGACCCCATTGTTAGGCAGGCCTCTACGGAGGGGCTTCCGCGTGCGAAGGGAGTCGGCCGCGGATAAGCTTGGCCCCACCACCACGCCCAGCACCCCCTCTGGACAGACGCTTGTGCACGTCAGACACAGTACACACTCTGTGGAGAGGACCTTCTTTCCCTCCTGCACGTACCGCATGACCTCGATGTCCATCGGGCAGTTGAGTTCGCATTTACGGCACTTCGTGCACCTGTCGTTCTTCACGTCGATGCGCGTGAGAGAGACGCACGCTGCCGGCTTCAGGAAGCCGACTATCGGACACACGTACTTGCAAAATGCCCGGTTGTCGCGCAATACGACCGCGAGTGCGATGCCCAACCCGAAGTACAAGACGTTGCCGATCAGGAACCACCACATCTCCGGGATCAGGAACGGGTTCTGGTAGTGCGGCGTGGTCACCTGGATCGCAGCATCGTAGATCACGATTCCGTGTTGGCTTTCCACGGTGTACCCGATGAGGAACACCAGTCCCGCCACAAGCACGAGTCCGAGCGCGAAGTGAAGATAGCGCAGGTGTCCCCAGCGTCCGGGCGACTTCTTCCACGGCAGCAGGTCGAGCACGGCGGTAGTCCAGCACGCCCAGCCGCACCAGCCTCTGTTGAAGATGGCTGGGCCGACGATCTTGGCAATGGGGTAGTGGATGGCGGCCGCCTGAAACACACCGGCAAAGACCATGAACCAGAATCCTTCGATCTGCATGTTCTCAGGCTGGATGACGCCGAATCCCAGGTAGATGAGCCCGATTCCCAGTCCGAAGAACAGGTATCCGCCGACGAGCACCTGGGACAGCCTGCGCGCCCAAGGCTTCTTGTCCTTGGGCATCAAGGGCCAAAGCCCAATGCCAAGCGAGATAGAGACGCCGATTATTGTGAAGTTATACAGGTAAAACGGAGCGTCGAATGCCTGCCAGAAACCGACGGCCGCAGCGGTGAACACCGCCATCATCACGAACATCAGCTTGAAGTCCGCTAGTTTCGGTTTTCGCATCGTGTTGACCTCCCAGGGTCATGTTGCATACCGGTGGACAAGAACTAAACTATCCTCCATCTGATCCGCGGCCAGCGTGGTCTTGGGTCGCGATCAGCTTCACCGCCTAACGAGCCTATGATAAAAGTAGTTGATATTTTGGTGCATAGATGGTCGTACCGCGAAACTGGGACAGTAAGCGCCCGTACTAACGAATGACGACCATCTATCGCATCAAACTTTTGGGAGCGGGTCTAAAAAATCCTTAAGCCCGTATAGACGTATGCTCCATGTTACCATGATAGCAACAATTTTAGAAGTACTTTTTTAACATCCATGGAGGCTTAGATGAAATAGCCTGGCATTGATCTGCCTTCAAACTGTTATGAAAGGGATCAGTGTCTTTACCGCCGTGGCGCTTATCGCCGACATTGCAACCATTGAACGCTTTGAGAACGCCAGGCACTTAACTTCATATCTACGCCGTGTTCCGGGGGTTGATAGTTCCAATGAGACTACCAACAACCTGAAAACAAATAAGTTCGGCCGAAAGCTCTCTGTTAGCCTGCTCTCTCAAGCGTTGAACCATTTTCGCGATAGTAAGCCCCAGTTGCACAGATGGTATGAGAAAAAAGTTGCTGATAAACCGAAGGGAACACTCCGCCTGGCTTTGTGCCGGAAGGTCTTTACAGCAATCTACCAGAGGCTGGCAAAAAAAGAAGACCACTATTTCAGAGATATAGAAAATCAGACTAAGAAACTGAAGGAGTATAACAAACTATTAGAAAGGTATGACATCAGAATTGAGGATAGAAATCTGAAAAATAGTGCTTGACTTTTCTCATAGACGACACGGTTAAGCTGCACGCCGAATTGGGATCGATGCAACAGGACAAAGAGGTGAAGCCAATTGTCATAGATGACGTTGTCGGCGTCAGCGTCTTGTTATACACCCCTCATTTTTTCTTCTTTCAGAAGGAACACCTTGTATAGTAATCACATTAGTGGCTTTGTCCACCATATTCTTGTTCCACATTTTTCCTATTCTGAGAGTCGTTTTTTATTTGTCAGGCACCTAATACCTCGGCTATGGCCTTTGGATTCTTCTCAGCTATCTTTAATAGGGCTTGAGCCGGTCCCTCTGGTTTACGACGTCCCTGTTCCCAGTTCTGGAGAGTTGCAACACTTACCCCAATCATTAATGCAAATTCACGTTGAGATTTCCCAAGTCTCTTCCGAATCAAGCGCACATCCACCGAACTAATATTTCTGCTTCGACTTGGTTTCATAGATCCACCTCTTATTTTGCCTGCCTGCCTTATACTCTGAGTGAGATTATTAAAATCGGTTTGGTTCATTTGAACTCCTCCCGTACCAACTGGCTAAGTAGCCTTTCTTGCTGAGGTGTGAGATCTTCCTGCCTATTCTTCGGATAGAGGTACAACATATAGATTGTCTCGGTAGATTTATCCCAGTAGTAGATGATTCGATAGCCTCCACTTTTCCCGTGCCCTTTGCCACTCCATCGAATCTTGCGTAAGCCACCGGTTTTAGGAATCAATCTCCCTTGCTCTGGCCTGAGTAGCAAAGCCGTCTGTAACATCTGATATTCGTCATCATCGATTGACGCCCGCAATGCCTTTGTGAAGATCGGTGTCTCCACGAATCTTATAATTAATTATACGCCATTGACGTATAGAAGTCAACCCCCCTTTGAGATAGATTTTAAAGCGAGGCAATAGACCCGATTAAATAACGACCTCTCTTGAGGGGTGGATAACGGCCTCGAGGTGAGCCGCCCGCCGTCGCTGGCGAGGTTCTCTTCACTCTACGCCAGGCGGTCGGGCAGGGCAAGTGTCCACTCGCGGCACGTAGGCGGGTCGGCTCCACCGAGTTGATACTTATTAAGGCCTCCCCTAAAGGTGGTATCATCTAACATCCACCAAATCTAACCCAAGGAGGAAGCCTTATGAGATTCTACACGCATCAACATCAATTTTACTGCGGGATCGACCTGCATGCAAGGTCGATCTACGTCTGTATCATGGATCAGGCAGGCAAGGTTCTCGTGCACAAAAACCTTCCGGCACAGCCAGAAGCGTTCCTTAGGA
>JBFMGN010000355.1:0-4475 GCA_040752435.1 Spirochaetota bacterium | reverse complement strand
GAACACGGAGGGGAAGAAAAAACATAGAAATGGTACTTTCAGCATTATAATTCAGGCCGGAGCAGCGCTGCAGATTGCCCGTACTCTCATTGCGCTCCTTCATCTCTGTGTGAAATTCCTCTTGAAGTATAAGTCTATCGAGAAGTTTCGCATCGGAGAGTGCAGAGAGGAATTGATCGAGTTTTAAAGTGATTGCCGATAAAAATACTATAAAATGCAAAAAACTCTATTATCTCCTTACAACCGTGACCTCGTGTAAGTTATACTATAATCCAGTTCGGAGGATTAAGGGAAACACCGGTGAAAATGGAAGAACTCCTAACTACGGCGTTTAAGGCTGCAATAAGGGATTATTCCCTATTGATAGAAAAAGAGTACCCCCAGAAGGCGGTCCTTAAGCTGATCGGAGACAGGTACGCGCTCAACAGTACCCAGCGGATCATTCTCTATCGGGGCATCGTAAAAAAAGAACTTGCAGCCCAAAGACGGAGAAAAGCGGTAAAGAAAATAAAGAACAGTGATATTTATGTTGACTGTTATAATGTCCTTTTTACCATTGCAAACTATCTTTACGGTCGGATTCTCTATATCAGCCGTGATGGATTCTTAAGGGATGCCGGTGAAATCCACGGGAAAAAACATAATGAAAAAATACTCGCTAAATCCATAGAATTGCTTCTGGAGTATGCCAAAAAACACGCGATAAAATCTTTCTCCTTTTTTATTGACAGTCCCGTCGCCTTCAGCGGCGAATTAAAGGCAGAGCTTAATAAAAGGCTTATGAACGAGGGGTTGCCGGGGGAAGCGCTGGTGGTTAAGTCGCCCGACTTCAGGTTAAAAAACCTGCCAACAGGCATAATTGCGACCTCAGATTCTATAATAATCGATAACGCCCAGGTGAGAATCTGTGATATCGCCAGAATGGTTCTTCAACGGAAATACAAAACGGATTTCGTCGAACTAAAACGATTTCTTTAGAAAATAATATTTGACAATAACGGAAAGTCATAGTAGAATTATGAGCAGGTATTCATTACGCTATTAAGGAGTACCTTTGGGTTGAGGGGCATATAAAATGCTTGTTCCACCACGCTGCTTAGGGCCGGTGCGAGCGCCGGCCTTTAAGGAGACACAAAAAGAAGCTTAACAAAGCTTAACTAACAGAATGCTGGCGGTAGAAGTGAAAAAATTATCCTTCTCCCAGCAATTTTAAAGCCGGTAATCAGTCCGGCTTTTTGATTTTATGAAGGCTGCCTGATTGATAAAGGCTTGTTTTGCAGATAGAATACTGGCAAAAAAGCAGTAAAAGGCAGAATATATGATATTTTTACCGGCTGTCCATCCGCCGGATAGCACACGTACAGTGGGAAATAATGGATCACCCCTGTGGTTTATCTTTAATAACGACAGGCTGCTCGTTAAAAGGGTTGCCGATAGTCTTGGCTTGCCTGAAGATGTCCACCTTCAAAAACTTCATCTGGCAGTCAATCGCACTCACTTTCTCGGCACCCTTGACGGACGATATTGCTACGCGGGTGAGGTGGAAGGCACTTTTCTTCCTGAAAGTGATTATCTCTTAAGCGAAATGCGCCCTCTGGCAGGCACGATGAATGAAGATCTTTTTTCGGTTGCCAGCAGGGCATTCCAGATTCTTGTCTGGGATAAAAATCACCAATATTGCGGAAGATGTGGAGCAAAAATAAGTTCCATTGAAAATGAGAGGGCAAAATACTGTCCAGCATGCGATCTTTACGTGTACCCGCGTATTTCTCCTGTGGTGATTACGGCGGTTTTAAAAGAGAAAAAGATCCTTCTAGCCCACAATAAGAGATTTCCCCCGGGTATGTACAGTCTTATAGCCGGTTTTGTGGAACCGGGGGAAAAACTGGAAGAGACAGTTGCCCGGGAAATAAAAGAAGAGGTTAATATTGATGTACAGAATATCCGCTATTTCGGGAGCCAGCCGTGGCCCTTTCCCCATTCCTTGATGATAGGCTTTATTGCAGAATACTTACGCGGTGAAATTCTGCCGGATAAGATTGAAATTACAGACGCCCGGTGGTTTGAGGCGGTAAAACTTCCTCAACTCCCTATGAAAGGCAGTATTTCCAGAAAAATTATCGATTGGTATTTAGATATATGAAAGGTTTAATTCTTGCAGCCGGCTACGGAACGCGTTTTCTCCCGGTTACAAAAACAATACCGAAAGAAATGCTGCCCCTGATTAATAAACCCTCTATTGCCTTCATTATCGAAGAATTTCTCTCATCAGGGATTTTCGAGATTCTTATTATAACCTCCCGGAGAAAAAAAAGCCTCGAGGATTATCTGGACCGGGAAATAGAACTGGAGGATGTTTTAAAAAAAGAAGGTGCAACGGAGAAGTTAGCTCTTGTAAAACCATACAAGGCAAAAATCTACTTCGTCCGCCAGCAGGAAATGCTTGGTACGGGGCATGCCCTGCTGCAGGCAAAATCCCTCCTGGAAGGGGAACCCTTTGTCGTCGCCTACCCGGACGATCTCCATTTCGGTACAACTCCCTTGACTCAGCAGCTTATCGATACGTACAAGCAGACAGAATGCTCAGTGCTTTCCACCATTTATGACCCGCCGGACTTGAACAGGTACGGGGTTCTCGAAATTGCCCCTGATAATCTGCACGTAACCGATATTGTAGAAAAGCCCAGCCCAGGGGAAGAACCCAGTAAAGAGGCCTCTATCGGCCGGTACCTGTATACCTATGAGCTTTTCAAGCTCCTGGAAGACGGCTGGAACCTCCACCGGGGCGGTGAGTATTACCATACATATGCCCTGAAACAGCTTATGCTGCGGAATAAAGTGGTATACAAGAGGATGGAGGGGGAACGGATAGATACCGGGAGCCCGGTCGGGTATTTCAAGGCCATTTTACGGTATGCCGAAACGATTCCTGAGTTTGCTCAAGTACTAAAGGAATACAAGGGACAGGTCGACGGATAAGCCGGGAATAAAGTTAGCTTGTATGGTTTCCTTATGACTAAAATGAGAGCTCACCTTCTTCATCCTTTTAAGTTTACTACGTATAACAGCAAAAAGAAAGCCGATGATTTTTAGGGGTGAAATTTTTTGACAAGCGCTTCATAGCGGGCGGTCTCATCCACTTTACCTCGTTTTTTTAAACCGGTAATGTATATTCTTAATTTTCGTACAAGTTCATGGACCGCCATGGCGTAGTTTTCCGCCGTCAAAGAATATGAGTCCAAAAGGTCTGACAGCGCCTGTATGCGAAAATACTCAATCTGGCCGTATTTTTCTGAAAGCTGATCCCCATGGCCGGCCCGTTTGACTGTCAGGGGCTGATCAATATACCCAACCGGATAGTTGGCCGTAATCTTAAGCCATAACTCGTAATCCTCGGCAATTTCCAGTTTTTCATTGAACCCGCCTGCCTCATTAAAGAGGGTCTTCTCAAGCATTACCGTGGATGGGCCTATGATACACTTTTTCAGGGCATCCTGAAATATGAAACCTTCTCTCCTATGCTTTTGCTGTGATTGGGAGATCTCCTTTCCATTTCGTATCCACACTTCCCGGGTGTGGCTGATCCGGAGACCGGGGTGCGCACGCATAAAATCCAGGTGAACTTCCAGCTTTTCCGGCAGCCAGAGGTCATCTGAATCCAGAAAAGCGAGATACTTCCCTGCTGCCGAGACTGCACCCCGGTTACGAACCGTACCGGGTCTGCCAGTATGGGAAATCGTTACTATCCAGGTCGGAACCGGGGCAGACTCTGACAGTCTTCGGGCTGCCTTAAGTGTATCGTCGTTGGAACCGTCATCTACGATAATGACTTCCGTGTCCCGGAACGTCTGGGCGAAAACAGAGGTAACCGCCTCCTTAAGCAGAGAGGGCCGGTTGTACACTGGAATTATAACGCTGATCAGGCGCATGGGAACATGGAACTCCTTATGATCTAAGAAGCCAGTTGTGTACAGGTAAAACCCGCAGCCGTTTTTCATCCGAATTTATTTCCTCAACCTGGTTGTAAGTCAGGACATACCCTTCTTTCAAGCCGAAATGGTTAAGAGCACTTATAAGTCCCCGCACTTCTCTTGTCCTGTTCGAATCGTTAAGTTCATAACAAACCTGCATTGCTGAAATAATTTGGTTTCCCTTTTCTACAAGAAAATCACACTCATACCAATTTTTAAAATAATGTATTGACAGATCCTTTCTGGCTAGTTCCAAAAAAACAACATTTTCCAGAAGACGGCCGATATTACGGGACAACTCGAGATTATAGGATGATGCGATGCCGGTGTCATTTACATATACTTTTTTTAACCCCCGCTCTTGTTTTAACGGGGAATTTTCATATTTTTTAAGGGGCAGTATGAGATAGATATCCTGCATATAGGAAAACAACGTGTAGAGTGTATCTTTTGAGACTTTAATACCTAAAGATTTCAATTCATTATAGTATTTATTGATTGAAA
>JBFMGN010000354.1:0-4479 GCA_040752435.1 Spirochaetota bacterium | reverse complement strand
TTTGCAGCATAAAGTCTTCGAAAAACTTGGTTCCAGCGAAACGATGAAAGTTGATGTTCGAGTTATAGCCGCCTCCAACAAAGATATCGAAAAACTGGTTGAAGAGGGGAAGTTCAGAAACGATCTATACTACCGGTTGAATGTGCTTCCTCTTTTTATACCACCCTTAAGGCAGCGGCCAGAGGATATTATCGCTCTGGCGGACTTTTTTCTTAAAAAATTCAACCGGGAAACAAAAAAACAAATACTTGGTTTTTCCGGCGATGCGCTTGAATCCTTGTTTTCATATCAGTGGCCCGGCAATGTACGGGAACTTGAAAATTCCATTGAACGGGCTGTTGTAATCTGTACGGAAGAATATATTAAGCCGGAACATTTAATTATAAATATCGAAAGTGATGAAAAGATAGATTATTATCTGGGCAGAAATTTGAAAGAAGCTGTCGATGCTTTTAAAAGGAATTTTATAAAAAAATCCCTGGAAAGGAGCAACTGGAGGCAGACAGAAACGGCAAAAATGCTCGGTATACAAAGAACCTATCTTTCGCGCATAATTAAGGAATTGCAGATCTCACGCTAAGGGAGGAGGGAAGATGCAGCCTGGGCAGGAAATAACGCCAAAAGAAAAATTGCTGTCGAAAATCGCCTTGTTAATCCAGAAGAACAGGGTTGTTTTTCTTGTAATTCTCGTACTTTTCATTGGATCATTAATCGGCTACGCCGTTTATTCAGAGGTCACGAAGGGTATCATTGCTAAATCAACCTTGATGGTGGAACAGGCTCAAAAGGATTACACCGATTGGCTTAATGAGAAGGAAGAAACGAAAAAGGCCACGCTTGAAGAAGCAGTGAAGTCTTCTTTAAATACAATACTAATGAAATATCCAAGATTATACGCGGGCCAGCGGGCGTTATTTATTCGGGCAAATATGGCTTATGAGAAAAAAGAGTGGAGCAGTGCAATCGAAGACTATACAAAGCTTGCGAAAGTATTCCCAGCCAGTTATTTAGCACCACTGTCCCTGGAAAACGCTTCCATTTCTTATGAAGAAGCGGGAAATCTCGATAAGGCAATCGAAACATACAATCTCATAAATCAAAAATACGGGCAATCGTACCCGGCCATACCAAAAGTAATTTTTTTCCTTGGAAGATTGTATGAAGAAAAAAAAGATTACAAACAGGCGGCGGTGCAGTATAATAACTTAATCGATAACTATGCGGCCAGCAGTTGGACAAAGCTTGCCAGAAACCGTATAATTTATCTGAAAGCAAAGGGCGACATTGCATCCTGATTCGTTGATACGCCAGTGACGTTTTTAGCATGGAGAAAACCAATGGCAAAACAAAAAAAAAGGGCAACAGTTCTTGAAACAAAATACTTCGGGCTTATTATCGGAGTTATTATTGTAACTCTGTTTTATCTATTGTCGATGGTAATCAAGTTACCGATCCTTGAGAACATCGAACTAAAAACATTGGATGTGCATTTCAATTTCAAAAATCTGTTTCTCCAGACAAGCATCCAGGAAGGTGTAAGTGTAGAGCAGAGAAATCCAAAAATATCCTCCGATATTCTTATTATCGGTATTGATTTCAAGAGCCTGGGCACCTTCGGAAAATGGCCTTTTCCAAGATACCGCCACGCAACCCTGATTGACGGTTTTTCCCGCATCAGTAATCTCAAAGAACGGGAAAGTGCCTTGTTTATTGACGTCTTTTTTATAGAACCCGATAAAAACGCTTTTGACGATGCAATTTTAATAAATAGTATCAAGTCTAATAACAGGGTTTTTCTCGAGACAGTTCTCGATGAATTGCCACCCGCCTCAAATGTCGAAGAAGAATATTTCAGGCGCCAGGAAATTCTTTATGAAGGGTGGGGGGAAATAAAAAATATCAGCGGCGACTGGCTTAACATGGAAGCATTTTACGGAATAGAACCTCCGTTGCAGCCATACGCGCGGGCTGTCTTCGGTTACGGCCATGCGAATTTCCAGAAAGATGAAGATAAAATATACCGGCGGCAGGCGCTGGTTGCGAAATTATCCCGTTTAGTCGATACATTGAAACTCGATGACCTTACCACATCCACACCGGTTGACAGCGCGGGCTTTGAAAGATTGGCATGGACCGATAAACACGGTTTTAACCGCAGTCTTCCTTATCCGTTAACTAAAGAACTAATAGAAGATTTAAAGAAAGTGATGAAGGCACGGGCGCCTTTAAAAACTGTCGATACCGATAATGATGGGAAAGTTGATGAATCGTACTACGTAATAAAAAAATATAAAGATCATTTCGTACCTTCCATAACGTTATCTCTGGCTTTGAACTATTTTAATAAGACGCTATCCGATGTGGAAGTTATTTTGGGTAAATATATTCTCATTAAAAAGCCGGAATATTTCGACACAACCAGCGGGAATTGGATTCCATATTCAATTACTGTAAAACCTCCCGTAATGGACGAAAAGGGCGAAGTTCTTGCTCCGGGAACGACCAAGGTGGTGGAGGAGATTAAGATCCCTATTGATGAGCAGGGGAATATGCTTATCAACTTCATGGGACCGCGTTCATTCGCTACTGCCGGGGCCCGGCAGACATTTCCTATCAGATCATACTCGGGCTATGCTGCTCGTATTCCCGGACCGGACCCTAAAACCTGGCCAAGAACCAGGGCGGTGGGGAATAAGATCCTGATGGTCGGTCCTTTCGCACAAGGAATAGCAGCGGATGAGAAACCAACTCCTTATGGTTTGATGTACGGTGTTGAAATACACGCCAACTCACTTAACACCATCCTTATGCAGAATTTTCTTGTCCGCGTACCCTGGTGGGCTGATTTTTTTATCCTTTTCGGCCTCGTTATGTTGACGGCGTTTATGACTTCTCGACTATCAACAATCTTGTCACTGGTAATCTCAATATTAGTAATTTTTGCATTCTTTATCGCCGTTACGCTTATTTTTGACGAGCAAGCTTTAATCATTAATTATTCAACCCCGGCATTAGGCATCTTTTTTGTTTTCCTAACGGTGGTTGTGTACAGAATAATGACCGAAGAGAAGGATAAGGCGCGTATCCGGGATATGTTCGGTAAATATGTATCTCCAAAAGTTGTTGACCAGATCCTTGAGAATCCGCCCGAATTAGGCGGGGTTGATAAAGAACTGACGGTTTTCTTTTCCGATATTCGCGGTTTTACAACCCTCTCCGAAAGCATGACACCCCAGGAACTTGTAAATCATTTGAATCTGTATCTGACTGCCATGACGGACATAATTCTTTCGTACCAGGGAACACTCGATAAATACGTCGGTGACGAAATTATGTGTTTCTGGGGAGCTCCTTTACCACAGAGTGATCACGCCCTTATGGCCTGTAAATGTGCCCTGAAACAGATGGCTACCTTGAACGAGCTTAATGATGGATGGCCACCGGAAAAGCGAATAAATATCGGTATCGGATTGAATTCCGGAATAATGACTGTCGGAAACATGGGCTCACAGGGAAGAATGAACTACACGCTGATGGGGGACAATGTTAACCTGGGTGCGCGTCTTGAAGGTACTAATAAGCAATACCTTACCAATATTATTTTAAGCGAATATACGTACGGGCAGGTTAAAGATAAAATAGTTGTCAGGGAGCTGGATAATATTCGTGTAAAAGGGAAAAATAAACCGGTTCTGATTTACGAGTTAATAGATGTTATCGATGGACCGGATCCGCCTGAGAGCATTGATGGCAAAAAGCCCGGAAAAAAATAGATTTACTTTTTCTCTTTTATTATACGATTATTCGCTTATTCTGATATTAACCTTCACCATCATCCTTAATTCGTGTGGGATTGACACGTACCCGTATCCTGATCCCCCGGCCCTGGATACGATAGAAGAGCCCATAGAAGGGGGATCTGTCTTCCGATTCGGAAATACTCCTAATAACAATGTTACTTTTTTTGAAGGGTTCGAGGTCTATTATAAATTCTACTCTGCTATCCCTGAGCACAGTACATTTAAAAAATATGAAGCTGATATTATTACATTGGAAAACTCTCCGACCCTTGCTAAATTGAAGGCGTTAAACTTTACCCGGTTTTATTCAGATACGTTGAAACTGCCGTTAATTCCCATCAATTCCGAGATTAAAAAGGATGTGTTTTCTATCTATATTGATTTCTCCAATATGGGACTCCCGGATAAACCATATCCTGAAGTCCGATATCTTGACCAGACTTTTCCCATTTTCAGGTACGTTCGTGAAAAAGAATATGAAATTCTTGAGGAGAAAGGTTTTTTGCCGGAAGATTTTTCAAGTGATTATATGGATATAGATGGAACCTACTATAATTCTCAATACCAGCATGTTTATCTTGTTTTATTTGTACTGGCGTATGGTAAAAGCGACCTTATCTACGACTTATACAGTAAACCTGCCTATCTTGGAAGGATACGAATAACCACCCAGTAGCCG
>JBFMGN010000353.1:0-4480 GCA_040752435.1 Spirochaetota bacterium | reverse complement strand
TTGTGAGGAAGAGGGAGTCCCTGCTGAAGCTATTTATAAGAGAAGAAAAGGAGGATCCGGGCTTTTTCTAACGGTAAGTCACGCCAAAGCCTCATTTTATCACTCTCCGGTCAGGGAGCAAAAAAAGAAAAATCACATTCTTCACTTCCATCCGAGCAAACTTCATGCCAAGTGAACTTGGTCTCCGGTTCGTCAGCGCGCTTCTAGGGGAGGCTTATAGTTGGTGGGAGAGGATAAAGGAGAGGGGGACGACACGAATTAATGCGTCTGTCTCAGGGGTAGAATTCAAACGCGGTGCCGGACGAGCTCGCGGACGGCTTGGACGAGATTATCAATATCCCCTTCTTTCATGTCCAGCCCGCTGACGGCAAAATTGAGCCCTTCCGTGGTATTGTGGGTGATGACCACTTCCTCGGGCGAGGCGTTGATGAACCTGGCCAGTTTGTGGCGGACATCCTTCCGGATGCCGGGGAGGAAGTTGTAGACATCGTAGGGGTTGCAGCACTGGACCTTAAAATATTTAATCAGAGTATTATAGACCGGTTTGGGCATCGGCCCCACAGTGCCGCAGTTCATCATGACCAGCCCGTCCTCAAACATAAACTGGCGCCTGATCCCGTCCCAGTAGACGCCGTCGGGAGAATCATCTCCGGGGTATTTCTGGTTGAGCGAGGTAATGCTTTGGTAGACCGCCGCCGTCGCCTTGCTCAGCGCGGCCAGTGAGACCGTCGAGCGCGCTAGGTATTTAAAAAAGTCTCGTCTTTTGAAACCCGACAGGCCGTAAGGCTCGGGTAGAGTAGATTTTATTTCTTGGGGTTGAGCCATCCGACGTCCTCCTTTGTCCGCTTATTCTATTTTTCGGAGACGGACTCTGTCAAACAGAAAAAGCCCCCACTTTGCTTAGCTCAGGGGATAAGAAAAGGCGCGGAGAGAGCCCCGTCAGAGATTCCCGGCTCCCACTTAGTAGACCTGGAAATTCCGCTATTTTTCCTCTCATGCCGAAAATTTCGGCAAGCGAACCTAAGATAGTCCCCTCTTATCCATCTCTACCATATGAGACAATTTCAGGAATCCCACTTTTTTACACTGAAGGGCACAATTCTCAGCTGAAAAACCTCATATGAAACTCCGGACCCAGCTAAGGAGGAAGCTTAGGGAGAAACGGATGCTTAAATGATGCGACATGACGTCGCTCGCCTGCAATAATGTGCGCCGATCTCCCTCATAAAGCCAACTCCTCTTGACACAGGGATTGACTACATGATGAACAATTTACATCAGATCGAGAACATACCTATGGCGGACGGCTGTGCTCTGGGCACATAAGGAAAGCTATCGAAATTACGCCGTCTTCGAGCTCCAACGACTAGGGATGAGTTGCCCTCGAGAAAGCATTAAATCGCCATGGAAGCTGCGGCTCCTGAAACTCAACGGGATCAATGCAGGGAGAGATATCGCCATTTTCTAGCATGATGTAGCGCTAATGCCTAGCGCGGGCAAATGAATGCTTGCCTTATCTCTAAGAATGGGCCGCATGGGCAAACCTCTTTCAAGATATTCATTCCATTTTCTTTGCTTCTACCATTTTCTCGAACCTGGCAACGTCACCGGCCGCCTTTTCGTTTGCATTACGCACCTGTCGAGGAATGGTGAATAGGTCGATGATCAACAGTATTCCCAGTGGGATATGGAAAATCCATCCTAACAGAAAAATCCAGAAGATCCCTCCTAGTGCCCCCAGAGTAATATAAAGTATGCCCATTCCTGCTTTATTCAAGTAAAATTTGTGAGCTCCTATTCCACCAAGAAGAAGCCAAAGAATGTAAGTAACCCCTGTTGATTTCATTGAAGCCTCCTTTTCTTGTCTAATCCCGAATTAAGATTTCTATCTGGATTCATCAGAATCTTTCTAGTTTTTATCTTAATTCTTTTACCAAACTCGAATGGACCCAGCCCTCTAAACCGTTCGCTTTTTGGATGTAAAACCAATCTTTGTTTTTGTCCAGAAGTTTTAACTGCTCACCAGATTTTGCTGTGCCGACTATCGCCGAGGCCTTTGTTGGTTCTAATCTTATATTGGCGCTCTCGACAATAACTTGAACGATTTTCATCTCTTCACCCGCAGCTTTTGCTCCTGGCGTTAGGCCGCCTCTTCTCTTATGGTATTCATCCAGTTTCTCAACCAATATTTCCCCAGCTTTTCCACCCGCATTTTCAAGCGCTTTTTTTCCGGCTACTGCATCTGAAATATCAGCCCCAGAACCGTATTCACTGATGGCACAGATTATTTCTTGCGTATCCGTATAAAGAGCGCGTGCCTCGAGTCTTGCTCTCCAGCTTTGAAATCCTGCTGATTCTCGAGCTTCTTCTCCGAAGGTTTCTCCGATGATGATGATATCCACTTTGAGCTTTCTTGCAAGGGCTGCCGCAGCTACGGCATCTTCGATCGCGGCAGCCACTTCGGGCGTATAGCGTAAATAGGATATGTTTGTCTGCTCAAGGGGCTTAAATCCTGCATCAATTAGGGTCTGAATAATTTTCGTCTCCCCTGCCGGGTCGGGCACCTGTCGCCTGAGCAAGACCTCCGGAATGACCACAGCGATTCGGATTTTCTTTCTCCATAAAACATCGGCAAGTGATGCTTGCTTAGCTTCTGGTAGGGCCGGGGTGATTTCTCTTTCATCAAGATCAGCTTTCTGTTTTTCCAGTCTGTACTGATTACGGCGTTCTTCCTGAATCATGCTCAGTGCTTCAGCATATACATCTAGAGACACGGCAGTAGTTTTTTCTATTTTAGAAGTTGGATAGAGATCGATAGCCTTATTAATCCGTTGTTCAGCTTCATCGAGATGCCCGAGTTGAAAAAGAATGACGCCCTGATTGAATATCGGAGGTGAAGCAGAGGGAAACTGTTCAGCAACGTGCTGGAAGCTATTTAAAGCCCTATCAGAGAGGTTATTATTGGCGAATTTAAGGCCTGATTTAAGAGCTTCTCCCACAGCACCTTTCCCCTTGTCAAATGCCATAGAGAACGTCTCAATTCGTGGACATATCCTGAACCTAACACCTTGGGCAATATGATCGGCGCACAGGGATAACAAAGTCTCTGGTGATTCAAGAGTACCCGGGTCCTCTTTACCATCATATTTTTTATCGGATAATGGAAAGTTGGTAAGAATTCTACCGGTACTTGTATGGATGATTCTGACATCAACCCCAAGATTCACCTCTCTAAAGTAGACTCTGAAACGTCCCTTTTCCTTGGATTCTCTCCACTCATTGAAATTCTTGACGTCATAGATAGAAATATTTCCCGTTATTACGGCATCGGAATTTGTAAGCTTTCCGATTTTTGCGCCTGTAGAATCATCGGCGAGTCCGGATATCGCCAGTTGTTGCTCAGAGAGAATACGATCAAGCAGGCCACGTTCAACAATTGTAAAATGTCCGGCCGATGCTAAGGCCATTGATATCTTGCTAGCTATTGTTTCTCCTTCGTAATGAGACCTGCCTGAGAAGGGTAACACGGCGATTGATTTTACCCCTGGCAATGATGTTGGTGCTGCCACTTCTCTGTACATTTTAACCGTAGGAGCACAAAACCATAAAAAGATAACTAAGAATACAGCCCCCACGCATCGAAAAAAATAGGTTATATTCATGAAATCCCTCGTCCTAATCCGACAGTAACATGGTTGATTGCTAAATCTCCTATTTTTTCCCACCCTATTGGCTGTTTTTTGAGAACTGTTAGGGCCCTTTTTCATAAAAGAGAACAATCGAAAAGAAGTAACGATTTTTGGATAGGTTTCCTTATTCGCGCGGCCGTGCTTATTCCTTCCTTTCCTCAACCACTTGTATCCCGATTTTCTCAATCGCTTTTGAATTATCGCGTCCGAGAGAGGAATGAAACATGACTTTTTCGAACTGTTTTTCCATATTTTCTCCCCGTTGCTCAGCAAGAGCGAGTATCTCCTTTGTTTTTACAGGAGTCCCCTCTACTTTATACCCTTCTTTTGAGACGAGAAGATAATAGTTATAGATACGATACAGAACGCCATCTATAAGCGCCTCATAACCAGCGCCTGCACTTTCAATCGCTCTATCACAGGCTTCCTCCAGGCTTGGCGTCCCAAGGGGTAGGATTCCTAAAACCGACCACACCATGTCTTCTCCTGTTACTCGTGGTCCTTTAGCCGTATCTTTAAACCTCAACTCAACATTCTTGTTACTGATAACGGTAAAATCGATCAGACGAGAAACACATCCCGCAAGAAGGCTCAAAGCGGCCAAGATGCCAAGCCACGCACATACTTTAGTTCTTATGCTCATTATCGTTCCCTCCTCTGTAGAAAAGATTTCAGATTCCGATAGATCGCCCCCTAAGATACGAATTTCGGGGCTGAGCGCTTCGCTCTCCCTCAATACCCTTCCATTAAGTAGACAGGAAAACGCTCACTTTTTTCCCACTTTTCTGCCC
>JBFMGN010000352.1:0-4492 GCA_040752435.1 Spirochaetota bacterium | reverse complement strand
TGAAGAGAAAGGGCTTGTTGTCCATCGGAGCAAGAGGGGTTTACTTGGGTTTCTGGCAAGACAGTCACCAATGGTGTATATCCTGCCCGGGCTGATTCTATATGGACTTTTCTATTTCTACCCCCTGATTTGGACCCCCTACCTGAGTCTGTTCACGTGGGACGGTGTAAGGGCTAAAGCATTTGTGGGGTTGAAGAATTATATCGAGCTGTTCACAAGTGACAGGTATTTTTTTGTGACCTTACTTCACAATTTCGTGTGGCTGATATTGGGGATGACGGTACCTGTTACAATCGGTATGTGTCTGGCCTTGCTCCTGGTGCGAACGAGATTACATGCCAGAGTGGTCTTCCGTACGATTTATTTTTTGCCCATGGTTCCTTCAGCCGTGATTGTGGCTCTTATCTGGAAGTGGATTTATGCCCCCGGCTATGGTGCTCTTATAAATATTCTGCCTGGAATTGGTTTAAACGGTTTGGCTTTCGGTTGGTTGGGCAACAGCAATTCCGCGCTTCTGGCTATTTTTATAACCTGGACCTGGGTAATTTACGGGTTTTGCATGATCATATTTATCGCCGCGCTTCAGGGACTTGATGAAACCTACATTGACGCGGCAAAAGTGGACGGAGCAAACGGTTTCCAGCGTTTATGGTTCATTCTTATTCCGTTTATGTCCCGCTCCATAACCACGGTGATGCTGTTACTTGCTCTGGCTTCTCTTCAGGTATTCGACCTGGTATATGTGATGACCAGAGGAGGGCCCGGTGTTTCAACTCTGGTAATGGGCGTTTATATGTACAATCGTGCTTTTTCCTATAGCAAAGTCGGTTATGGATGCGCTATTGCCACTATGCTTGGTCTATTAATCCTGGTTTTTTCGCTGTTTTTTTTACGAACCCGGAAGGCGGCGGAAGTGGAGCTTTAATGAAATATTTTATTAACGCCTCCACCGGAAGAGTGGTCCGTCATATAAATCTCTCCACGCTCGTGATAGATATTCTGGCGATTATACTGGCTCTCTTTGTTCTTATCCCTTTTTTCTGGGTTTTTGTAACTGCTTTTAAAACAGTGCAGGAAACAACCATCAATCCGCTTGGCTTGCCCCGGGAATGGCGCTGGGAAAACTTTCCTGAAGCCTGGCAGAAGGCAAATATGTTCAGGCTATACATAAACAGTATTCTAGTGGCTGTACCGGTGGTGCTTGCCTGCCTTATGCTTTCAACTCTGGCCGGTTATGCCTTCGCGAAAATGAGATGGAAGGGAAGGGAATTCTGGTTCATTGTCTTTGTTATGGGACTGGCGATACCGGAGACGGTATTGATTATTCCGCTTTATTTTGAGATGAACGCATTGGGTCTTACCGGGAATTTGTTGGGATTGATTCTTGCAGAAAGTGCCGGTTCGTTATCTTTTGGTATATTGATTGCCAGAGCCTTTATTGCAGACATTTCTAATGAGATTATGGATGCCGGACGCATGGAAGGATGTACACGCGCGGGGATACTATGGCACATTATAATACCGCTTACAAAACCGGCCCTCTTGACGTTACTTATTTTTAATTTCATGTGGTCCTGGAACGCATATCTCCTTCCCCTGGTCCTGGTACAGAAGCAGAAGCTGCAAACTCTTCCTTTGGGATTACAGATTTTTGCCGGTAGATGGATTACAAATTACCCTATGACTATGGCGGCAACTATTATCGGGATCCTGCCGATTGTGATTGTTTATGTGATTTTCCAAAGACAATTCATCCAGGGTCTTTCTGCAGGTGCATTCAAATAGAGGTAGAGTATGAATCCGGGTGGAGAGATTGAGCTGCTGATTGACATGTACAAACGGATGGTACTGATCAGAGAGTTTGAAACTGCTGCAATCGAATTATTTAAACGGGGAAAGATAAAAGGAACCCTGCACCCTTCTATAGGTCAGGAAGCTACGGCGGTAGGCGTCTGCTTCGCTTTGAAAAAGGATGATCGTATAATCAGTACCCATCGCGGGCATGGGCACAACATAGCAAAAGGAGCGGACGTTAAGAGGATGATGGCGGAAATACTGGGAAAAGAGACAGGGTACTGCAAAGGACGGGGGGGCTCCATGCATATTGCAGTTTACGAAATTGGAAGTCTGGGAAGCATGGGCGTGGTGGGAGCAGGAATTCCTATCGCGGTTGGAACAGCCCTGGGTTTAATTCTTCAAGGCAAGACCGATGTAGTGGGGTGTTTCTTCGGGGACGGAGCTGCTAATACCGGTAACTTCCATGAAGGGCTTAATCTGGCGGCAATCTGGAGGTTACCGGTACTTTTCGTACTGGAAAACAACCGGTATGCAGTTTCTACTCCCGTTACGGAATCGGTAAAAATCGACGATCTTTCCGTTCGAGCTTCAGCGTATGGGATACCGGGGGCAAGAGTTAACGGTTTTGACGTACTCGCGGTTTATGAAGAAACTGCCAAAGCAGTTACAAGAGCCCGGAATGGAGAAGGGCCTTCCCTGATTGTTGCGGAATCCTACCGGTTTGAAGGCCACTATGCTGGTGAACCACAAGTCTACCGGGATAAGGCCGAAATAAAGCTATACAGAGAAAAAGATCCTATTCCCCGTTTTCAAAAATTTCTCGTTGAGAAGAAAAAAGTAAATCAGGCTACGCTTCGTAATGTGGAAGCAGATGCAAGAAGAGAAGTCGAACAGGCTGTGGAGTTCGCAGTGCAGAGTCCTCTTCCCGATGCGGCTACGGCCATGGAGTATATCTATGCCTGAGTTTTCAGAGAAAAAACCGGAGGTTATGAAGGGTTTTTCGATAACGGGCAGCAAATCGGGAGTGATGGTTCAGATCAAACAAGTTCCCGATCATGTACCTTCCAGGGAAATCACCTACCGGGATGCAATTCGTAATGTATTGCTGGAGGAGATGCAACGGGATGAACGGGTTTTTTTAATAGGAGAGGATATTGGAAAACATGGGGGGGCATTCGGCGTCACTGCCACTCTTTTTGAGCGGTTCGGAAAGGCTCGCGTCCGTAATACTCCCATTTCGGAAAACACCATTATCGGTGCCGCTATCGGGGCGGCCCTTGTGGGAATGATTCCTGTGGCAGAGATCATGTTCGCCGATTTTTCAAGTCTGGCAATCGACCAGATTTGTAATCAAGCGGCTAAGCTCCGAATGATGACCGGCGGTCAGTGCAGAATACCACTGGTGATCCGGATGCCTCAGGGTGGGGGGGCGGGTAAGAGTACGGCTGCGCAGCATTCGCAAAGTCTGGAAGTATGGTTTGCTCATATCCCAGGTTTGAAAGTCGTATTTCCTTCAACTCCCTACGATGCCGGGGGACTATTGAAGTCCGCTATTCGGGATGAAAATCCGGTTATTTTCCTGGAGCACAAATTGTTGTACTCATTTCGCGGGCTGGTACCTGAGGGGGAGTACTATGTACCGTTAGGTAAATGCGATATTAAGAAAGAAGGGAAAGATGTTACTGTGGTAGCTTCAGGATATATGGTCTGGCATGCAATGGCGGCCGCTTATTGGGCGGCCGGGGAAGGTATAGATGTAGAAGTGGTTGATGTATGCACATTAAGCCCTTTGGATGAAGAAACAATTGAAAAATCGGCGAAAAAAACCGGGAGAGTAGTACTGGTAACTGAGGCTTGCCGTTCCTATGGACCTGCCAATGAATGGGGAATGGTGGTGATGGAAAGAGCCTTCGATTGTCTTAAAGCCCCTGTTACAAGAATTGCAGGGCGTGATTCTCCAATTCCCTTTGCAGATACTCTCGAAAAAGGTGTTTGGCCTGAAACTGTCGATGTTATGGAGGCCATAAGAAAAGTAATATCTTGGTGAAAAAAGAAGGCCACAGAAATTTTACTTTAGAGAAGATCGGATCATATGAAATGGGGTGATGTTATCGGATGGCGGGCTAAAGCGGGGGACCGGGTGGAGGAAGGTCGATCGATACTTGAGATAACCTGCCGATTAAATGATTGTCGAGGTGATTCGCACTGTCATGGCGTGGAAACAGGCATGATGTCGATGAGGAGTGGAGCATATGGCGACTGAAGTATTTCTACCGAAAATGACGGATCACATGGATTCAGGAGAAATCGTTAAGTGGCTGGTTCGGGAAGGGGACTGGGTTGAGAAGGGTCAGACTATCCTGGAGGTAATGACGGATAAAGCAGTTGTCGAAGTGGAGGCTCCGGCTTCCGGAGTAGTAAAAGGAATAAGAAGCGGAGTCGACGACGGCACATCCGTCCCGGTAGGAGAGATGATCGCGTTCATCGCGGCGCCCGAAGAAGAAGTCCCCCTGCTCCCGCCGGTTGAACTGAAGGGTTCTAGTGAAAGGGAGGATGGACGCGCCTCTATTCGGCAACGCCATCCGACTTCAACGTCAGAGCACGAGGACGAAACCGATGAGACTCGAAGGTAAAGTAGCTATTGTAACCGGCGGCGGCTCGGGTATCGGACAGGCCGTTTCCGAGGTGTTTTCCA
>JBFMGN010000351.1:0-4508 GCA_040752435.1 Spirochaetota bacterium | reverse complement strand
AGGGTAACGGCCTACCAAGCCTAGGACGAGTAGCTGGTCTAAGAGGATGGTCAGCCACATCGGAACTGAGACACTGTCCGGACTCCTACGGGAGGCTGCAGTCGAGAATCTTTCCCAATGGACGAAAGTCTGAGGATGCGACGCCGCGTAGAGGATGAAGGTCTTCGGATTGTAAACTCTTTTTATTAGGGAGGAATCCTAAAAAGATAATACCTTTTTAGTTTGACTGTACCTGATGAATAAGTCACGGCTAACTCCGTGCCAGCAGCCGCGGTAATACGGAGGTGGCAAGCGTTACTCGGTTTGACTGGGTGTAAAGGGTCCGCAGGCGGTTTATCAAGTGAAAGGTGAAATCTTTCGGCTCAACCGGAAAATAGCCTTTCAAACTGATAAACTCGAGGCTGGAATAGGAGAGCGGAACTGCTGGTGTAAAGGTGAAATTTGTGGATATCAGCAGGAACGCCTGAGGAGAAGTCGGCTCTCTGGTCCAGATCTGACGCTCAGGGACGAAAGCTAGGGGAGCGAACAGGATTAGATACCCTGGTAGTCCTAGCTGTAAACGATGGGCACTAGGTGTCTGGCTTTAGCTGGGTGCCGCAGTTAACACGTTAAGTGCCCCACCTGGGGACTACGGCCGCAAGGCTAAAACTCAAAGGAATTGACGGGGGCCCGCACAAGCGGTGGAACACGTGGTTTAATTCGATGCTACGCGAGGAACCTTACCAGGGTTTGACATGCTAGTAGTAATCGCCTGAAAGGGAGGATGATCTGTTCAGTCAGAAGCTAGCACAGGTGCTGCATGGCTGTCGTCAGCTCGTGCCGTGAGGTGTTCCCTTAAGTGGGAGAACGAGCGCAACCCTCGTCCTTAGTTGCTACCTTTAACTTTGTTAAAGCGCACTCTAGGGAGACTGCCCGCGTTAAGTGGGAGGAAGGTGGGGACGACGTCAAGTCCGCATGGCCCTTATATCCTGGGCTACACACGTGTTACAATGCTTGCTACAGAGAGAGGCAAAACCGTGAGGTGGAGCAAATCTATGAAAAGCAAGCCCAGTTCGGATTGAGGGCTGCAATTTGCCCTCATGAAGTTGGAATCGCTAGTAATGGCGTATCAGCAACGACGCCGTGAATACGTTCCCGGGCCTTGTACACACCGCCCGTCAAGCGCTGAAAGTGGGGGGCGCCCGAAGTCTCGCTATGCGAGATCACGGTGAATTTCATGATTGGCGCTAAGTCGTAACAAGGTAGCCGTACGGGAACGTGCGGCTGGATCACCTCCTTTCTATTTAATTAGAAAGAAAATAACCAGTTGGAAAAAAAAATTTAGAGTATACTTCTAGGGGATGACCTCCAAAGGCATTATATATATCTTGGTTTAGAAGATTCAAAGGGCCCATAGCTCAGATGGTAGAGCACCGTGCTGATAACGCGGGGGTGAGTGGTTCGATCCCACTTGGGCCCACCAGAAATTTGCATAGCAAATTTAAATTACAAGGTATAAACAACTAGTTACAAACCTTAAATCGTTATCATTTTTTAATAAAATTGTTTAATATTTCAGTATTTTTTGTTTATTTGAGATTTGTGATTATTGGAAATTGGAATTTACTTTTGCTAAGCAAAAGTTTGGGCCTGTAGCTCAGCTGGGAGAGCACCTGCTTTGCAAGCAGGGGGTCAGGAGTTCAATCCTCCTCAGGTCCATAAAAGAAAAATTATTTGGAAAGTAAGTCGAATATAATATTTATAAGTATGCTAAAAATAATTTTTTAGATAAGCGTTAAATATTATATAAGGTAAGCGAATAAATTTTGATCTTTGAAAATTTGGATGGGTATCAAGTTAAATAAGGGCTTATGGTGAATGGCTTGATTGGTATAGGCGATGAAGGACGTGGCAAGCTGCGATAAGCTACGGGGAGGTGCAAGTGACTTTTGATCCGTAGATGTCCGAATGGGGAAACCCTTCCAAGGTAATGCTTGGAAATTCTGTCTTTATGTCAGAAAGCGAACTTGGGGAAGTGAAACATCTCAGTACCCATTGGAAAAGAAACCGAAAGGTATTCCCTTAGTAGTGGCGAACGAAAAGGGAATAGCCTAAACTTAATAAGTGTCAAGCTTGTTGGCGTTGCTTATTAAGGGTTGCGGGATATAGTTGGAAGAGGCAACAAACTCTTCGAGAAGTTACAAACCGATTTTATACCTGAAGACCTTGGAAAAGGTTACCAAAGAAGGTGATAGTCCTGTAAGGAAAATAAAAAAGGCTTCTTGAATTATATTCCCAAGTATCACGGGGCACGTGAAACCTTGTGAGAATCTTGGCCGACCACGGCCTAAGGCTAAATACTAATACCAGATCGATAGTGTACTAGTACCGTGAGGGAAAGCTGAAAAGAACCCCGGTGAGGGGAGTGAAAAGAACCTGAAACCATAGGTTTACAAAGCGGTCGGAGTCTAACTTTATGTTGGACAACGGCGTACCTTTTGTTTAATGGTCCAGGGAGTTATTTGTCTATCGCGAGTTTAATCCCGGTTTGGCGGGAGGAGGCGTAGGGAAACCGAGTCCGAATAGGGCGTTTTAGCGGTAGGTAATAGACCCGAAGCCAGTCGATCTACCCATGGCCAGGGTGAAACCCCGAGAAATCGAGGTGAAGGCCCGAACCGATGTCTCTTGAGAAAGGCTCGGATGAGCCGTGGGTCGGAGTGAAAGGCTAATCAAGGCTGGTTATAGCTGGTTCTTCCCGAAATGACTTTAGGGTCAGCCTTTAGTAATTGGGCTTAGGAAGGTAGAGCACAGGATGGGCTAGGGTGGAGCATATCCATACCAACCCCAACCTAACTCCGAATATCTTAAGTCTGTATCTAAGGAGTGAGACTGTGGGGGATAAGCTTCATAGTCGAGAGGGGAACAGCCCAGACCGTCGGTTAAGGTCCCAAAACGCAGGCTAAGTGGCAAAGGATGTTAAGTTACAAAGACAGCCGGGATGTTGGCTTAGAGGCAGCCACCATTTAAAGAGTTCGTAATAGATCACCGGTCGAGTGACTTTGCGCCTAAAATGATCGGGGCTTAAGTCTGCTACCGAAACCACGGCTTCTTTTGGTATTCGTACCAAAGGAGGGGTAGGGAAGCGTTCTATATGCAGTGAAGTTTTACTGTAAAGTAAGGTGGAGCGTATAGAAGTGAGTATCCTGGAATGAGTAGCGAAAATCCCGGCAAAAAACCGGGACGCCGAAAGCCTAAGGTTTCTCCGTCAATGTTAATCAAACGGAGGTTAGGCGGACCCTAAGCCGTACCTTGGTTTTCCAAGGGTAGGCGATGGATAAGTACGTTAATATTCGTACCCCACCTATAAGCGTTAACTTAAATAATGACGCATGATGTGCGGCAGTCGGACTGTTGGATGTGTCCGTTTCTCTGGCGTAAGTTGGAGGAGGAGTTCAAGCTACGGCACGAGCGAACCTGTCAGAACAGAGTGCCAAGAAATAGTTGTTTAAGTTGTTTATGGGTGACCGTACCGGAATCCGACACAGGTGGGCTACCTGAATATGGTAAGGCGCTCGAGATAAACCTCGCTAAGGAACTCGGCAATTTAGCCCCGTACGTTCGCAAGAAGGGGTGCCCCACATAGTGGGGTCGCAGTGAAAGGGCTCCTGAGACTGTTTAGCAAAAACATAGGTCTCTGCTTAACTCGTAAGAGGATGTATAGGGACTGATACCTGCCCGGTGCCGGAAGGTTAAGGCTAGAGGTTACCCCGACTTGTCGGGGGAAGCTTTGATCCGAAGCCCCGGTGAACGGCGGCCGTAACTATAACGGTTAAAAAGTATGCTACTACTAAATGGCCGTTATAAAATCTGGCTATATGCTGGAACAACTGAGAATGTCATATTACCTAGGAGGTAAAAACATATGACTGCAGTCAATCAGCAGGAAAGATTTTCTATTACTAAATACCATAAATTCTTTTTAGCAGGATTTATAGAAGGTGAAGGTAGTATGTGCGTTTCGATTAAAAAACATCCTTCTTCAAAATATGGATATTTGATAGATCCGGAATTTTTTATCTATCAGCATATAAGAGGAAGGAAAATTTTAGAAATGGCTCAAACTATTTTTATGACAGGAAGAATTTATCCAAAACCTGGCAATGAAAAAGTTTTAGTTTTTGCTATTGATAATCGGCGCAGTATTGTAGAAAAGGTGATTCCTTTTTTACAAAAATACTTAATAATAACTGCAAAAAAAGAAGCCTTTGAGGTGTTTAAAAAAGTTGTATATGCTTTAGAAAGAAAAGAGCATACTACAAAAGAAGGATTGGTTAATATTGTAAAATTAGCCTATAGTTTAAAGGGTAAAGGAAAAGAACGTAAACGTTTAATCGATCAAGTAATAGATGATATCCTCAGAGACTAAACGCCAGACTCTGAATTTATTTCAGAGAAGATATAGTCCGATCTTTATGGTGACATAAAGTTAACATTAATGCCTAAGGTAGCGAAATTCCTAGTCGGGTAAG
>JBFMGN010000350.1:0-4511 GCA_040752435.1 Spirochaetota bacterium | reverse complement strand
CCGAACAAGACATATCGCTCTGTTCTCTTCCGACTATCCCTCGTACTTCTGGAACGAGGTCCGTAGAGGGGCCTGTGTGGCGGAAGAACAAATCTCCAACTTCAACTATGTCGTCTCGTACCATTCGGTTCCACATCGCGACACACAGGCATACCTTCGGATGCTAGATGACGTATGCGCGTCCGGCGTTGATGCAATCGGGATAGCCGGCCAGACGGATTACTATATGAACGACATTATCGGGTGGATCGATTCGAAGGGCATAGCCTACGCCACGTTCAACGTCGATGCGCCATGGAGCAGACGGATCTGCTACATCGGACCCGACTATGCAGAGGGTGGAAGGCTGGCAGCCGAGTTTCTCGTCAAAGTGGCAGGAAAGGGCACCATTATCGGTGTGATCAATTTCTGCCTCGACCGGTCAACGGCCGGAGTCGATTCAATCGTCTATTCCGAGCGACAGCGTGGTTTCGTGGAGTACCTCGAGGCGTGCGGCGGAGTCAACTACGGTGTACAGACGCTCGCTGCCGACATGGGCCATGCGCGGCTCGTCTCCGCTATGGAGGCTTTTCTCTCGTCAACCTCCAAGCACTTCGACGGACTGTATTTCATACCAGCGAATCATCAGGCGATTGTCGAGGCACTCGACAATCTGCATCTTGCCGGCACTATTCCGGTTGTGGCCCATGACCTATATGAGACGATGGAAGAATATCTGGAACGGGGAATCATCACGGCCACGATCGACCAGATTCCGTTTCTACAGGGTTACTATGCCGTCTTGACACTGGAGCGGTACCTGGAGACAGCCCGAGATCCTGACGATCGAACCATGTTGGTTACTCATCAGCTCGTGCTGAACAGCAACAAGCACATCTACCAAAACTACTTCGTTCAGAAGTTCAGGTTTTCCGGTTAGGACAGAGAAACCCGCCTGGCTTCTCACTGGCTATGGTGCTTCACTGGTATAAAAAGCACGGCCTATCAAATCGCTGGATTTGACGCCCAAACTTACGCTTGAGAACTGGGGTCTACGTGCGCTAAAGTGAAAATGCAAGGCGTAGGTCGGCGGCGCAGCTCTTCGTTATGCTTACGAACCCAGGGTCAAAATCTTAAATAATTGTATTGACAAATTCAACCAACCTATGTTACTTATATAAGTAACATAAGTAAGCTTGGTGAGAAAAATGAAAACATTTCCTTTACAGTTAGATGATGAACTTCACAAACAATTAAAAATCCAAGCTGTGCAAACAGGTCAAACCTTACACGAATTAATTGTACGTATTCTAAAGCAGGAGATAGAAAAAGACGGTGAAATAGTTCATGGGAAAAGTTCGGCAACTACTACTGGAGATAGAAGCAATGCAAGTTGACGCTAAACAAAAAAAAAGAAAATCACCGAATGGCATTACAACAAACAATCTAGTTTTTAGCTCGTATGCTGGCAATAACGCTGATATTTTTCCTCAAATATTGAGTTTATATGTTTCAAAAGGAAGTATTATTGCTGATGTAACTTATGGAAATGGGGTATTCTGGAAAAATGTGCCACCGGATGAATACCGGCTTTTCGCTACTGATTTAAAAACTGGAACTGATTGCCGTGATTTGCCATATGAAGATATTTCTATTGATGCTGTTGTATTCGATCCTCCGTATATGCACACACCAGGAGGTTCGGCACATGTTAACCATCAAAACTATGAAAACTATTATGCTAACAATAATACAAAACATAATTCGAAAAAGTACCATGAGGCGGTTTTGGATCTCTATTTTTCGGGGGCTTTAGAGGCAAAAAGAGTATTAAAAACGAATGGAATCCTTATTATAAAATGTCAAGACGAAGTTTGCGCAAATAAACAACGCCTTACGCATGTTGAAATTATTAACGAGCTAGAAAAAATGTCATTTGTTGTGGAAGACCTATTTGTTATTACAAGAACGAATCGGCCAGGTGTAAGCCGTGTTCTAAAACAGCAACACGCACGAAAAAATCATTCATATTTTCTTGTTTTTCGTAAGAATGGAGTCAAACAGAAGTAATTGGTAGTCTTGATTTCATATCTTTATTGATGACTTCAAGTTGTTTGACCGGATTCTTGTCAAAAATATTTGAAAAAATATGTCCAATCAGAATTTCAAAAAATGTTGCTGGTGTCTTTTTATCACCATGTTTTGAAATATCAAGGCTACAATTAAACATCATGGCTATTGAATAGATAGCTTTAGTAACATCACGAGAGCCAATTTTGTAGAACTCTTTCTTCGATAGTTTATTAAGAAAATTATCAATTAAATGTTGGTCGGTAGTAAAAAGTTCATTATTAATCGGTCTCGAGAGTTTCTCTCCTATTGAAAAGGAGAAATAGGTTTTATTCTCCACCAGCGAGAACAGATCAACACGGTGTTTTGCTTCCAAATAGCTCGAAGCTAATCGTGTAATGTTTGAAATTTTCTCTGTGACATTAGAAGAACCAATATTTTTCTTCAATTTCTGAAGTTCATTGTATAACTGGATAATGTCTTGCATTATCGTTCCTTTGTGTTAATATCGGCGATTAAAAACCTGTAATTTATGAACATTTCTGCCCCGCCGCACATATAAGAAAATAGAGGGGGAATTTCTGCCATCGGATATTCCGGCTGGACAAAACTTAAGCTTTTTATTATATTATGCACTGTATTTTACGATTACGGCGCCGTACCCAAGTGGTAAGGGGGAGGTCTGCAAAACCTTTATGCACCGGTTCAAATCCGGTCGGCGCCTGTCTGTTTTCCATGGAAAGCCAACCGATCAAGCCGGGCTCCCTTCGGTAGTCCGGTCGGCGTGCTATCCTTCATCGGCCGGCAGATTTCCACCTGTTGTAAAAATAGAGCGCAATAACCATTATGCCATTGTTAAAGGGTCCGTTTCCTATTCCGGTTTCAGCTTCCTTTACAGGAACTAATACCGGCTCAAGCTGCTCCAAATGGTCCAGGTTTTGGGTCTGAGTGCCGGAAAGACATTCCGCCAGACAGGTATAGCATTTATTCCTCATAAAGGCCGGATTCGGATTTATGTGTCCAATGGTGATTATTTTTCCGGCTTTATAACCGGTTTCTTCCAGTAATTCCCTTAAGCCCGCCTGCTCTGGTTTTTCCCCCCGTTCAATTATACCGGCGGGGAATTCGAGGGTTATCCCCCCTAAACCGTGCCTGTACTGACGGACCATCGCAAAACAATCCTCACCCAGAGGATTTTTTAAGACCGGCACAACCGTAACCCAGTCCGGTGAATCCAGTACAACGAAATTACCAGTCCGTCCTTCAGAAGATTCCCTTTCTATACTGTAAACATCGAATATTCCACACTCAAGCAGCTTTTTACTGGATTTTTCCTTCCATAGTAGATGCTGATGCATATCTTTAACCCTATCGTAGAAGCTTAAAAACGGAGGTCAAATGCGATAGAGAGTGGCGTTAAAGCGGTTCCAACCGCGTTTTTACCATTGAGGAAATACTGTAGGTATACTGTTGGTGAAAAAATTCCAAACAGGCTTAAGTATACTCCTGCACCGGTGGTAAAAAACAACTTTCCCATTCCGCCGGTAAGCTCATTGTAATACCCTGTATCAAGATAAAGGAGCACTCCCGGAATCAGGCCGGGCCAGATGATGGCGGGCAGATTCAGCCGGGCATCTATATTGTTGACTATTTTGAAGGGTGAGTTAAATGCCCCCGCATCCACTCCGCGTATCGCCAGTCCGATACGAGGACTTCGCCCCCCAAAAGTCTGACTTGCGTTAAGGGGTATGCTTGACCCGGTTATGTAATCAATGGAAAAGAAATCACCCAGGTAAAAGCTTAAAAAATTTTTACGGGTTTCCGGTTTTAAGTTAAACACCCGCAGGAAAAAACGCCCGGCAACGTTAAGTTTAAGAAAATCAGCCCGCCCGAAAATTGAATTACCCAGAAACAAGGGCGCCCATTCCATTGATATCTCGGCGTAATACCCGTTTTTGGTCATGCTCCGTTTGTCGAGGAGAAGGTTGTTTAAAGACAGGCCGGTTAACAGGGAGTTTTGAAAAATACCTTCTTTATCCACTACGGAATTTGAACGAAAAAGAAGCTGATTATCATTCTTTTTTAAATGGGCGTCGTACCGGCCTTGATAGAATAAAAATCCTTCTAAAAGATTTGCCTTCAATTTATCATTCCAGAGTATGCCCTGGCTAATGCCAAGGGACCATTGACCCTCAATCCGCCAGAAAAATGGATCTTTTTTAGGGTCGATAGCCGGGTCGCCGCCGGAATAGAGGGTTCCATCAGGGTACCGGTAAAACATCATCTGTTCATATCCCCCGCCGGTTCCGACCCAGAAAATGGTATCGACCCCGCGTACAAAGGATATCCCCCTGTATCCAATATCAAGATCAGCGCCGAAAAGCCGCACATTAGGAACAAATACCCACGACCCAGGCTTAACTTTCTCTTGCGAGCTGCCTGTCTCCTCCGCCCAAAGAACT
>JBFMGN010000035.1:0-12482 GCA_040752435.1 Spirochaetota bacterium | reverse complement strand
AATAAAACAAACTGAATTGACAATATTTTTATTAAAATTTATAGTGAATGGCAAAAGATGGAAGTTATAGACCTGTTAGCCACAATAGAAAACCTTTGCATTCAACATGGGAAGCTGGAAGCGATAATAGAGTCAAGCACAAACGCGATAATTGAAATTGATATATCAGGAAAAATCCTTTCATGAAACCCGGCTTTTTCCGATATTTTTAACCTGTCGAATAGAAAATTCGAGGATATGAATATTGTTTCTCTCCTTAAATCCGAAGAAATTCGACATGATATCAATCTGATGTTTGAAGGCAATTGTGAGTTCCTGGTTAAGGGTTTGCATGTTCCAATTTCGGGGCCGGATTCAAATTTCATTGAGAAATATATTGAGATAAAATTTATCACCATACCAGTACAACAGAATAAACATCTAGTTGCCATCATTACGGATAAAACGGATGTCATGAATGCTTTGATAAACAGGGAAGAATATATCAGCGTTCTTTTAAATATTATAAAGGAATTGAAGCTTGATAACCGCGAGACTATTTATCATCTATCATCCCTGATGGAGATAAGGGATCAAACTACAGGTAAACATCTCGAGCGGGTTGAAGCTTATACTAGAGTTTTGGCAACAGAATATTTACATGTTTTCAGCGACCGGGATAAAAGATTAACAGAATCCTATGTTGAAGATATGGCTGTTTCGGCAGTGCTGCATGACATTGGGAAGGAATGCACGCGATCATTGCGGGTGAAGCACTGAAAGAGTTTAAAGGCAAGAAAAATTTTTTAGCAATGGGCAGAGAGATTGCTTTTGCACATCATGAAAGGTGGGATGGCACGGGATATCCAAGACATTTAAAAGGGCCGGAGATACCCCTTTCGGCAAGGATAGTATCTCTCTGCGACACTTACGATGCCCTGGTAAATAATCGGCCTTATAAAAAGGCATACAGCCATGATGAAGCAGTCGCTATCATCACTAAGGAAAGGAATAAAGCCTTCGATCCGGAAATAGTTGATCTTTTTATAAAAATCCATCCTCAATTTGATAGTATCCGACAACGGCTATAATCAAGATAAATTCACAATAGCAGCAGTTGATTGTTATCACTAATCATATTATCGAATTTTATTAGTGAGGGAGGCACAACATTATCTAAACCCGGCAATCCGGTGTACGAGACTGTAATTTTGTCATTTTCGTCAAACCGAATTTCATTTACATAATTAAGGAGCATATTTTCTTCCTGCCGCGTAACAACATGAAAACCGTAATGTTTATTAAGATAGTGCGGTTTTCCTTTCTTAATCGTATAGTCATCTACGAAAATCTTGTGTTTTGTTAATCGGTCAGAGATTACTTTATTTATTTTTTTCGAGCCCGCCTTAATCGTCGCTAGTATTGTTTCTTTAAGTTTTCGATCAATTTCGTACCCAATAGAATTTCTGGCAGCGGCAATTGAAGCCAGAGTAGTAGTCCCTGTCCCTAAAAAGGGGTCGAGAATAGTATCTTCTTTAACCGAATACATGTTAATTAAACGGTAAGCCAATTCAAACGGGAATGCGGCGCTTCTATTCCTGGTATTGCTGTTGGAAAGGTCTTGGCGATTCCCCTTCAAATCCCAAATATCAGAGAACCAGGTATTACGTTCTTCCCAAAAAAAAGCACTTTCCCGACGTTTCATCTTCATATTCTCGGAATTAAAATATCTTTTTCCGCCTTTTCGCAGAACAAGGATATATTCATGTTCCAGAGTTACATACGCACCCGCAGGAAACATTCCGGAACCCATAAATTTATTTGGTGCGTTTGTCTGCTTTCTCCAGAGTATTACCGGAAGCCCTTCAAATCCGAGTGCTTCGCAATACGAAAGAATACGGGCATGATTGGAATAGAGTTTAAAATTTTTATCTACAGTTCTGGTCGCATCACCAATATTTATACAAGTAAAAGATCCGGGTTTTAAGACACGGTAGCATTCCCGCCACACGCTATCCAGTTGTCTGTGCATTAACTGAAAAGCCTTTTGACCGTCACCAGAGGTAATTGCTTTTAAAATCGTTTCATCTTTTTCAGTGAAACAACTGTCCCACATCTCAATCATTGGATAGGGCGGTGAAGTAAGAATAAAATCTATGGAATCGTCGGATATGTTTTTTAAGTTCCCGGCATTATTGTAAAATATTTCGTGGACTGTCCGCAACATGCAGGAAGTCTACCATACGGCATACGCCCGGTGCAATACTTCTTCGCGCTCTAAGGATAATCATCGCGTGATTCCACATATCTCTCATACCCTTTAAGTGAATGTATTTCAAAGCTTATATTTTTCTATTTTTCGGGCCAGGGTTTTCCTTGTAATAGCAAGTTCACGTGCAGTTTTCGACTTGTTACAACTATTTTGCGCAAGCAACATTGCAATAATATGTTTTTCATATTTTCCGGATATTTCTTCCGTTACTTGTTTCAGGGATTTTACCTTGGAGATATCGATAGAAATTGTATTCTCTTTTTCACGTGAAAAAGAGAATGATTTCAGTCTGTATATCGAAATAACCGGACCATCGCCTAATAACACTGCTTGATTTACGACATTTTCAAGTTCCCTGACATTACCGGGCCATTCATAAGAAGCGATCGACTTTATTTCCTCATGATTGATGGATTTTATATTCTTTTTATATTTGAAATTATATTTTTGAATAAAGTGGTTAATCAAAAGGGAAATATCATCTTTTCGTTCCCGTAAGGGTGGCAGATGGAAATTGACGACATTAATTCGATAGTAGAGATCCTCCCTGAACTTGCCGCTCACTATTAGTTGCTGTAAATCCTTATTGGTTGCGGCAATAATTCTTACATCAACATATATCCGCTTCACGCCGCCGACCCGTTCAAACGCACTTTCTTCCATTACCCGAAGAAGTTTCCCCTGAATATCCAGCGGCATATCGGCAATTTCATCAAGAAACAAGGTACCACCGTCCGCAATTTCGAATTTTACAAGCTTTCTTTCAATTGCGCCGGTAAAAGCACCCTTTTCATGGCCGAACAACTCGCTTAACAAAAGGTTTTCCGATAACGCAGCACAGTTAATACTTACAAATTGAGCGTCTTTTCTATTACTCGTGAAATGAATATAACGGGCCAGTATTTCCTTGCCTGTTCCGCTTTCTCCATTTATCAGAATGGTTACCGGATTGTTTTTTATCTTATCCGCAGTATCGAGGGGTTTGACGATATAATCTGAGGCACCTTCTTTCATGGAAGTGACCGCGGTATCCACACTTCCATAACCTGTAATTATAACCACTATCATATCAGGCTCAATTCTTTTCAATTCCTTAAGTAAATCGATACCGCCATTCGTTTTCCACTTTTATTGAATTTCGTCCGAATAGTAATATCGCCCTGATTCTCAATTGCCTGAATTGAATTCGCAGCAATATTGATGGTAATCTGTTTAAGCTCATCCTTGCTGATTGCCACTTTCGGAGGGTTTTCTTCCAAACTCGTTTTTATGGCAATTTTTTTATCGCGGCTTAAATAGTAATCAAGCAGTGTAATAACTTCAGATACAACCTCGTTTACACACGCGCCCGGTACTCCAGCCTGAGGTGTAGATGCAAAATTCAGCAACTCCTGAACAGTTCGCGCTATCCTCCTGGTTTCCTGCTCAATAAAGTTTAAGCTTGTCTTTTTTTCAGAATCGCTTTCGTCAACAAGAAGATTTTGGACATTCGTCATAATTGATCCTAATGGATTATTAATTTCATGGGCGACTCCGGCCGAAAGTATACTGATAGTGGAGAGTTTTTCAGCCTGAAATATTTTCTCCTCAAAAAATTCAACTTTTTTGCTTATATCTTCTATTATCAGTATGCAACCGGGATATTCATCTTCATGTTTTGAGGTAGCATAAAAGGGGTATAATTTTACCTCAAAAATCTTTTTTTCTTTTAGCCGCTTTATTTTAGAAAAGTATTCTTTCTGCTTTTTAATTATGGTTCCAACATTCGCTTCAAGGGCCGTGTCGATTATTTCTAAAGGAACAAGGTTCAGTTTTTTACCGATGATATTCTTGGGTTCAAGGTTAAAAAAGCTTAAAAAAGCGCTGTTTACTTTTTCTATTTCAAAATTCTCATTTATTATCACTATACCCGCACGTAACGAATTAATTATTTTTTCGTTATAATCCTTAAGCCGGGTAATTTCATGGATGTAATTCTCCATTGTAATTTTATCGCTTAAGAGTGTCTGAGCCATTGTGTTAAAGCCCTGAAACAATTCACCCATTTCGTTATGGATATTCAAACCACTCTCTGTTTTATAGTTACCCTGCTGTAAACGGTGCATTGCATTCAGGAGCCATTTAACAGGATTGGTAATATTCCTGGAAAAAAACAGGCTAAGCAATAAACTGATACACGCACTTGCCAGTGAAACATATAAAACGATTTTCCTTATAAGCACGATCCGTTCGATGTAAGGGGAATTTGAAAGCACAGTTATTAAATACAAATCACGGGCGGCCCCATCGAAAAATATTTGTTCAAGTTTTTGAACAGCGATATTAAAAGAAGTGCCTCCAAAACTTGTCCCGTAGAATTCTTTATACGCTATCTCCAAATTAAGCCAATTCAGCGCCGGGGTCATTTCCAGATATTCCAGGGTTCCTTCTATACGCGTAGTTTCAATAAAAAAAGCAATCTTTGCCCTTCTTCCATGGGTAATCTGCCGGCAAAAATTATCATCCAATCTTTTTATCACAAACAAATCAATGTATTCGCTTAAACTGTCATTACGATTTGAATACAGTCTTACTGTTCCCACCATTGAAAGAACTTTGACTAATAGTTGCAGCGATATATACGGATGCGATTTAGTATTTTCTAACGCTTTTGCCTCTGGGAGTGTAAGGAGATTGTAGGTTACAGGAATAATATCAACCTCCTGACTGGAAGATTTTTTTAAAATAAAGCAGTCGATACCTGTATTATAAAATTGCTCAATAAGGTAACTGGTTATTGGTTTTTTATCAGTATCTTTGACAACCGTGGCTATAAGCTGTTCAAGCTTCGTGTTGTTCTTAAGCTCAATTAATGTTTTCCAAATACTACGTTTCCATGATATGTAATTTTCAAAAATACCGGCTGTTTCGCCTTTCAGCTCGTAAACCGCCTCAGTCGTGTTATTTTTATGAGTGATAGTCGTTATTACAAAAGTGGTCAGAATCGATTGAAATATGATGACACTTATAAAAAAAATAAGCGTCTTGGCGAATATTTTCATATCCGTTTATGTCTCTACTGTTTCAGCTCCGACGATAAGGCTTACAATTTCATCCGGGTTTGTTTGCCGTGTCATTCTTTCCGCGATCTTTTCACCGCGGCGCATTATCACCAGGCGATCCGCAACTGAAAAAACATCGTAGAGTTGATGGCTTATGATAATAATACCGATGCCGTGGGATTTAAGGACCCGTACCAGATCAAGCACTTTCTTCTGCTCTGCAATTCCCAGCGCGGCAGTCGGTTCATCCATTATTAAGAATTTGGCATCCCAGTAAATCGATCGGGAGATGGCCACAGCCTGGCGCTGGCCGCCCGAAAGCATCCTGATTTTGTTTTTCAATGAAGGTATTTCTATCTCCAATTTATCCAACACTTTTTTTGATTCGGAATGCATATAATCATGATCAAGCACATTGATGAGACCAAGGGCCTTTTTCAGTTTTTCCCTGCCCAGAAAAATATTGGAGTAGACATTCAAGTTTTCAGCCAAAGCCAGATCCTGGTAGATCGTCTCAATACCCAAGGCAAGGGCATGCATCGGATTCTCCACCCGGACTTCTTCATTACGAAAAAATATTTTTCCTTCATCCGGCTTATAGACTCCGGAAATTACTTTTATAAGGGTTGACTTTCCGGCACCGTTGTCGCCGAGAAGCCCTACTACTTCACCTTCGTTCACGCCCATACTGACCTTGTTAACAGCAACAAGACCTCCGAATCTTTTCGTAATATCCTTGACTTCAAGCAGATATGCCATCTATTCCTCCTCGTACACCAGTTCAGGGAAGAACTGATCTATCAAGACAGCAAAAATAAGAATTACACCGACAGCGATATACTTATCAAATGTAGGCACACCCAGCATTCTTAAACCTGTTTCCAGTGTAGCAAGTATAAGACAACCAAGAATTGTACGCCATACACTCCCGCTGCCGCCGTACATACTTGCACCTCCGATTACCACGGCGACTATAGAATCTAAAAGAAAGGCCGCGCCTGCATCGGCTTTACCGGTAACGTACTGCAGCATATAAATCAGCCCGCCAAGGGTGGCAAAAAATGAGGAGAGCATGTATATTTTTACGAGGTGTTTTTTGACATTGTGTAATCCCGAGCATCGAGAAGGTTGCGATAAAAGGCGGTACATTGAGACGAGCCACCAGTGTACCGTTTATCAAACCGGGGATTAATCCTATCAACATTGTCAAAAGAAACCCGAATAAAATACTTAGGGCTGGAGAAAACCCTGATCCGGTAAAGAGGACGATGAGTTTTGCGGAAACAATACTGGCAAAACCCATTATGAAACCAACGGATAAATCAATACCCCCGGTAATTATTACAAAAGTCTCGGCTGCTCCCAGGAGAAAAATTGAGGTGCCGTAGAATAATATTATCTGAATCCCCTTAAGACTTAAAAATCCACCTGCTATAAAGCCGAAAACGATAAATTCAATTAGTAAAAACAGGATGGGCCAGCGGCGTCCAAGAAAGGTAAGGAATCCTTTTGGGTTACTTTTTGTAAGGACGTGCATCTTTTATCCTCCAGCGTCAGAACAGGTCCGGGAAAAGTTGGTCAATTACCACGGCTATTATAAGAATCAACCCTACCGCAATAAACCGGTAGAAAGGTTCCACCCCGGATAAAGATAAGCCGTTCTCCAGTACGCCTATAAGGATAACGCCGATAAATGAACCAAATAACCTGCCTTTTCCACCCATAAGACTTGCGCCCCCTATTACAACCGCGGCAATGGCAAAAAGCTCGTACATGGCATTGAAAGGTGTGAAATTTCCAGTTCCGGTTTGAAAAACATTAAACACTCCGGCTAGACCCGCAAGGAAAGATGAGAGAACGTAAATTTTAAGCAGATGGCCATTAACGTTGATGCCTGACCGGACGGCAGCATCCATACTGCCGCCGATGGCGTATGTATGCTGGCCGAACTTTGTATTTTTCAATAGATACAAAAGAATTCCAACGACGATTATTAAAAAGATAAAAGAATTTGGAATGACACGTATAAACTCCCGTATTAGTGAATCATCACTACCTGCCGGCCGATTGAAAAATGTTATGCTTTTGCCAGGGAGAATGTAGATTAAATATCCGTTGCCTATCTCGACCAGTTTTGGAGGCAGGAAAGAAACCGGGAAACCCTGGCAAATACGCAAAGTGACTCCATTGGTAACACCCCACATACCGAGGGTGGCGATAAAAGGGGGCACTCTAAACCGGGTTATAAGAGTCCCGTTTATAAGTCCGGGAATAATGCTTACGGCGATTCCAACAATACACCCCCCAAGTATGCTTAAGACTTGGGGGGAAAGACCGGCATGCATGGCTTTCATAACAGTGGCAGAGAGTACCGATGAAAGTCCCATCACGAAACCGATAGAGAGGTCTATCCCGCCTGTTATTATTACAAATGTTTCCGCGGAAGCAAGCAATAAAAACACGACTGAGAGGTGGATTATATTCTGAAAGTTGTTCAACGCCAAAAAATTGGTACCGGTGAAACTGAACACAGTGATAGATAGAAAAAGAAAGAAAAGAGCCCAGTTTCTTGCCAGTATGAGACCAATTCTGCGATTGTATTTTTCTATTACGGGAGCTGCAGAATAATTATTCAAGTCGGCCTCTCTTTTTTAATATCTTAACAGATCACAGGACAGAAATCCATCAAAAAACAAAAACGAGGGTTGGCAGTTCAACCAACCCTCCGTGTCTATCCTTAGCAGATTAAAATTCAGGGAACCTCTATTTACATATAGGTTGGTTCCCATTCAGGGCGCCAATCGCTTTAAGCGTAAGGAATTATATTTTTTACTTCGTAAAAAATATATGGTTTTTTTAAGGCGCCCTTCAGATATTTTTAATTAGGATCTTGACTGGCTATTTTTTGTAGATAAATTGCTGCATATTCGGATCGCTGACGTTATCCCTGGTAAAGAACTCAAACCCTGGAATAACCTTCTTCGGAACACCGGCTTTTTCCTTGAAATATTTGTAGCCCCACTCGACTGCCAGCGCACCGATTTCGGCAGGTTTTTGAGCCAGAACCAGGTCGACTTTTCCCCCTTTCAGGGCATTGATCAGATCCTCGGTTGCATCCCAGGATGCAATCTTAACAGCACCGGTTAAACCGGCATTTACTACCGCCTGATATAATCCCTGGGCGCTGTACAGATTCGTACCGAAGGCGCCGACTATGTCAGGGTTGGCCTGGAGGGCCGCTAAAGTTTGTTCCTGTGCCTTTTGGCGAATTCCCTTTTCCATTGTGTAATAAAATGGATCAGCAATGCCGGGAACGAAAGCGAAGGTAAGGGTCTCCTTTGCCTTTGTTTCTTTTTTGCCCGCTGAGAATAACGGTAGTGTCAGGGCAAGAATAAGCAGGAACGAGAAAAGAATTATCACGGTTTTTTTCATACAAACCTCCCTTAAAATTTTTTTTGCGGTTTACAACCAGGGATGATAAAGCAAAGAGCATGCCAAGGGTGATTTTTAAAAATACATTTCTAAATTTGTATGAAAGATGAGTATTTTAATTCTTTATTTCAGAATGGAGGCTTTTTCAAAAATCAGCCACGGAAATACCCGGAATTACACGGAAATATTTTAAATATTCACAATACAAAGAAATACAAAATTTATTAAATTCCGTGTTTTTCCGCGTGATTCCGTGGCTACCCAATATGCTGACCCGAACTTCTCGCCCTCGAAGGGGGCTACCCCATATGCTTGCCCTAGCTTCTCGCCCTCGAAGGGGGCTTACTATTTTTACAAGAACTTCTAATGAATAAGATTCTTAAAATTCACAAAAGCATTGCATGTTAACGCGCTTTTGAAGCCGCGTAAAATCGGGCACTGAGATTGAATTTTCTCAAACTGAATACCTTGCTATCCATAAAGTGGATACTGAAAGAACCAATCTAAACCTCTCCTTTAAATCATGGGGGCGGTCCAGTCGATTCCCGAATTATTAAGTATGACGGTAATCTTTTGGCCTGTTTAGCTATTTCCGGATTCTTGAAGCGATTCAACAACAGTTCTACCGCCAATTCACCGCATTTTTCCGTATCTCTATGCACAGTTGTTAATCTTGGCGATAAGTAATTAGAAAATGGAATATCATCAAAACCTGCTATCGAAAGATCCTTAGGAATTCGTATCTCCATATCGCGCGCGGCTCTTATAGTTCCAATTGCCAGCAGGTCATTAATTACAATCAAGGCAGTGGGACGGGGCAATCGACATAATAGATGTTTGGCAGCCTTGTAACCGTCCTCAATCGTTGTCCCGCAGTAATAGATTAAATTACTATAAGATTGCAATCCGGCTTCTTTAAGCGCATTTCTGTATGGTATCAATCTGTCGTAGCCAATTTTTTTATCCGCGACCCCATAGATGAATCCAATACAGGTGTGTCCCAATCCAAGCAGGTGCGTCATTATATCTCTGGTTCCCTCTTCATAATTTGAAATAACGCAGTCAAATGGAGAATCGAATTCGCCTATATCTACAACAGGATGGCGGCTCTGAATAAGTTTTGCCACCGCGCCCTGGGAGATGGGCGTAAAGGACGGCAATAAGATAAGACCGTCAATCCGGCGGTGAGAAAGCGATTTAATACAATTGTCTTCTTCCTTTTGATTAAGAGCGCTGTGTGAAATGAGAAGATCGTATCCAGACCTATGGGCCATGGATTCAATTCCGCATATGATTTGCCAGAAATGTGGATTTTTCAGATCAGGAACTAAAATACCGATTATTTTGGTATTCCCTAATCGAAGAGCCCGGGCTCTGGCATCCGGTTCGTATTCTAGTTCTTTTACCGCATCGAATACGCGTTGCCGGGTTTGTTCAGAGATAGGGATGTGAAGTCCTTTTTGTTCGTTGAGGACATATGATACGGTTGCTCTTGAGACATTAGCCAATCGCGCGACATCAGCTTGTGTTGGTCTTTTCATTGTGTTCACCTATTGGTCGTACGCCCGGTAATCGATGCTTTCTACTTCGATTTTGCCGGACTTGACTTCGATAAAGGGCTTACCATCCTCGACTCCGGCTGTCCCGAAACCGGTGGCGGTGCACAGAAAAGAGCGAAAGTCCCCTTTGATGCTCGGCTTGATGTACAGCTTTTTTTCTACAGCATCGTAACGAATTCCCGTGAGGCCCTGGATAAGAGCGTAGGAGGACATAGCCCTGGTGTACCAGTGACCACACTCATATTCATTGAAAGGATTGCGGATTCGACCGTCGTATCTATCCCTTACGGCTTTAACGATATCAATTCCCTCTCCTACAGCGCCCAGCATCATCAGGTGGGAAGCCACCTGGTACTCGATGCCTGTCCAGACTTCGTTGCTGTAGACAAAGGGCAACAAGGGTTGTCCTCCTTTTGGCCAGGAACAGAGTAACAGCCCGGCTTCCCTACCCAGGGCATAGGTAGGCCGCTGAGGATTGGCGTGCAAAGACAGGTCTTTCCTGAAATTGTATTTGTACACCGAAAGCAGGTGACTCTTCACCTTTTCAGGGTTTAAGAATTCCTGCAAGCCACAGACTGCTGCCATCCAGACTCCTACCACTCCGTCAGAAAGGCACCCTTTTCCGTATTGATATTTGGGCCCTTCTTTTTCCAGAAGCTCCACGGCCTCCTGCGAAGAATAGGTGGTTCGAAGGTGTGCTTTGAAGTTTCTCGGATTCCCAGACTTCAGTCCCTTCCAGACAATCTCCTGAACGAAGTACTCTCCGTCAAAAAGCCTCTCCTCCAGGTATGAAACGCCTCTATCCATCAACTCCTCATAGAGGGCGACATCCTTCTCTAACCACCTACCCATTTCTACCGCAGCCTTGAGAGCTCCAAGATAAAAGCTGCTGCACATGCTGTCAGGACCCCAAAACTCGATGTCGTACGTGTTGTGATGCGGCTCGACAAGGACTCCCTTATGGTCCGGATCCCACTCTTTGATGCAGAAGTCCATGCTCTTTTCAACCTGTGGCCATATACTCTCTAGCCATTTAGAATCGGCGCTAATACGCCACTCCCGGTAAATCTTCATGCTGCCACCTAACTGACCGTCAGATGCGGGAAGCATAGCTTCCCTGGCCCTGGCTTTCCTGATGGGGAGAGCGGTTCGGAAGTTTTGCCTTCCGTCTTCATCCTGGTTCTCGTAGAACTCTGTGTGCCGCAGGGTCCGTTCCATTTCCGGAAAGAGGTGACAGAGTGCCTGGGCGTAATTCCAGACATGCGTGCAGCTGCCTGCACAGCAGCCCTTCCTATCGCAGCATCCCTCCCAACCCAACAGCCTGCCATCAGCCTGTCTCAAGACGGTTGGTGATTTGAGAATCGTCAGATTTGAGGCAATGGCCTCCACAACGACGGTAGGGAGCGTGGTGTCATAGAAGCAGTCGCGGAACACCACAGAGCGACGTCGTAGCTCGTCGTAATGATCGAACCAATAGGAAGTGACGGCCTGAATGTCCGCAAACCTTTCCGCATACCAAGGCCGGTAGGTCAAACACGAACCGGTGCTTTGAGCGCCTGTTTTACAGCCGCAGCCCGCATCATCATCCCCGTCATGACCGTAACAGAGAGAAGAGTAAGGCACAAACCAGCTGAGCAGCAGCCTGACTGTTTTTTCGGCCCCCTTCTCGAGGGCGAAGGGCACAAAAAGGCTTCCCCCCATACTCGGCGCACCGTCGTCGACAGGCTGATTCTCAAGCATGGCCCCCCTTTCGATGTCTCGCCAGAGTATGGTCAAAGGATCCCACCAGTCACCTCTGAACCAGATGTGATTCACTCTGACTTCTTGCTCTGGTGTCGAAGCCGCGAATGCGCCTTCCTCCCAGGGCTTTTCTCCAGACGGAGGCTGCCAGAGCATAAAGCCGTTTTTTATAAATCCAACTTTAGCACCACCCCTGTCTGTTGAAATAAGATCCGCTGCCATGAAGTTGGCAGCATTGAACGAATAGACGGCTTCAACCTTCACCTCGGAGTTATTGATGAATCTGTACTCGAGAGCCGCGGCAGGAAGGCTGGATTTATCAGCTTCTCCCGGGATGAACGGACTCCAACCTGTTATCTGCACATCGATGGGCATCGTCTCATCCCGCAGAGAAACGGTAGCAAATGGAAACCGGGCTGCAAAAGAAGCCTCGGCCAAGCGCGGGAGCCCGTACGTTTT